>JBOIEI010000457.1:0-18015 GCA_050741055.1 Burkholderiales bacterium
GGGCCCCGCTTGCGGGGATCGACCGCAAAGCGAACGACGCCAGGCACCGACCGCTTGGCGGTCCAGTTGCAACAACCGGTTCGGAGGTGCCCGCTTGCGGGGATCGACCGCAAAGCGAACTGCCGCCAGGTCGTCGACGGCTTGGCCTTCGCGACTCGTTGACCGGTCGGAGGCGACCGCATGAGCATACTTCTCGATTGCAGCAATCGCGTCCTCGTGCAGGGCGCGACGGGTCAGATGGGCACGTTTTTCGTCGCAGACGCGCGCAAGTACGGCACAACCATTGTCGCCGGCGTCTCGCCCGGGCGCGAAGGCACGACGGTCGGCGCGGACGTGCCGGTATTCGCCAGTGTGCGTATCGCCTGCGCAGAAACCGGCGCCGACACGGCGATCGTTTTCGTTCCACCCGCTCTAGTGCTCGGTGCGACCATCGAGGCGATCGAGGCGGGGTGCCGGCTGGTGGTCGCGACGGCCGACGAGTTGCCGGTTCTCGATACGATCGAGATCAGGGCGGCCGCACGTGCGAACGGCACCGCGTTCGTGGGGCCCAATTCGCCCGGCCTGATATCGCCGGGAAAAGCGAAGCTCGGCTTCATGCCCTCCTTCTGTTATCGCGAAGGCAACGTCGGCGTGATCTCGCGCAGCGGATCGCTCTCCTACGAGGGTGCGAAGCGGTTGACGCTGGCCGGCATCGGTCAGTCCACGGTGATCGGCATCGGCGGCGATCCGGTGAAAGGCACGACGGCGGCCGAAGCGCTGGCGCTTTTCCATGCGGATCCCGATACGACCGCGGTGCTGTACCTGGGCGAGATCGGCGGATCGGAAGAAATCTTCGTTGCGGAATACGCCGCGCGTGCCGATGCGAAACCGGTCGCCGCGCTCATCGTCGGGCAGACGGCTCCGCCCGGCAAGAAAATGGGCCATGCCGCCGCACTGATCGGCTCCAGGGCCGAAGGGCACGAAGCGAAGATCGCGATGCTGCGCGCCGCTGGCGTGCACGTTGCCAACGGCGCGGGCGAAGTCGTGGCAGCGACTCGGCGGGCACTGGCCAGCGCAAGAACCCGCGGAACCAAAGACGCATGACACGTGAAACCGGTGATACGCAAGACGCATGACGCAGGTTTGCCGAAGCGACGCACACAGTCGAAACGACCCCGAGAGGAGAAAATGGAAATGAATGCATCGAGACTACTACCGCTGCTGTTGCTGGCGGCTGCGGCAGCGCCCGCGGTTGCGGCTGAATCGGCATACCCGAACAGACCCATACGCGTCATCGTGGGCTTTCCGCCCTCGGGTTCTGCGGACATTTTTGCCCGCTTGATGGGGCAGCAGCTGACCGATGCGTGGGGGCAATCGGTCGTTGTCGATAACCGTCCCGGTGCCGGAAGCACGATCGGCTCGGAAATCGTTGCAAACTCGACCCCTGACGGCTACACCTTGATGGTGGTGTCGGCAAGCTTCTCGACCAGCGCCGGGCTCTACACCAACCTCAAGTACGATCCGGTGAAATCGTTTCAGCCGATTACGGTCATTGCCTCGGCCCCGAACGTCTGTCTTGCTCACCCCGCAGTTCCGGTGAAGAACGTGGGGGAGCTCGTGGCGGCTGCCAAATCGCACCCGCGCAAGTTCAACATGGGTTCGGCCGGCACCGGCAGCATTACGCATCTGTCCGGAGAGCTTTTCACCAGCATGGCGGGCATCGAGGTTCAACAGGTGCCTTATAAAGGCGGTGGCCCTGCGCTGCAGGCCGTAGTTGCCAACCAGATCCAGCTCACGTTTCTCTCGCTCAGCGCTTCGCTCGGGCAGGTGAAAGCCGGCCGCGTGAAGGCGCTCGGCGTCACCTCGGCCAAGCGGTCCCAAATCTTGCCGGATGTTCCGGCGATCGCCGAATTCGTTCCGGGCTACCAGGCGACCAACTGGTTCGCGATGCTGGCCCCGGCTGCAGTGCCCAAGCCGATCATCGACAAGATCAACAAGCAGGCCGTGGCGATCCTGCGCACCCCGGAGGTTGCCGGCGCCATCAGGAAGCAGGGCGCGGAACCGGAAGGCGGCTCGCCTGAAGAGACCGCGAAGTTCGTCCGCGGCGAAATCGCCAAGTGGTCGAAAGTGATCAAGTCGATCGGCCTGAAGGCCAACTGACCCAACTGAACGAGAGGCGGGCGAGCACATCATGAAGATCACGCGCGTGCAATGCCATATGGTGACGATCCCGTACAAGAATCCTTACCGCATGGCACCCGGCGAGACGCGGCACAAGAGGCAGATCATCGTGCTGATCGACACCGACGAAGGCATCAGCGGCGTCGGCGAGACCGGCGTCACGCTGATCGAGCGCGGGGGCGAGACGCAGGAAGCGATCTATTTCTCGATCCAGAAGTACATGGCGCCGCTCATCATGGGCCTGGACCCGTTCGACATCGGGCTCGTCATCGATCGTCTGGAAGGCTTCAACCAGGGCCGCACGGGTTTTCTGTGCGCCAAGGCGGCAATCGATACCGCGCTGTACGATATCATGGGCAAGGCGGTGAATCGCCCGGTCGCGCAGTTGCTGGGCGGCATACATCGCACCAACTTCAAGGTGAGCCGCAGCCTGGGCGTGAAAACACCGCGCGAGATGGCCGAGGATGCGCAGAAGCTCAAATCCGCCGGCTACGCGATGCTCACGATCAAGGTCGGCTTCGACGTGAAGGAGGACATCGAGCGCGTGGCAGCGGTGCGCGATGCGGTGGGCGCGAATTTCCCTCTGGAGATCGACGTGAATGGCGCCTATACGGTGGAGGTCGCCATACCGACGCTCAAGAAGATGGAGCGCTACGGCATCGAGGCGGTCGAGCAACCGGTGCCATGGTGGGATCTTCAGGGCATGAAAGAAGTGCGCATCGCACTCGATACCCCGATCACCGCGGACGAGAGTGCGTGGACGCCGCACGACGTCGTGAATATCGCACGGGCAGGGGCGGCAGATACGATCTGTCTCAAACCGGTGAAGAACGGCGGGCTGTTCCTGAGCCGGCGCATGGCTGAGATTGCAGAGGCCGCAGGCATGGGCGTGCTCACGGGCAGCAAGCATCCGTTGTCGCCCGGCACGGCGGCCATTCTGCATTTCGCCGCGGCGGTACCGTGCGTGCACGACGTGCTCGGCTACGGCTCGCCGCTGGAGCGGCTCGTCGACGACATCTGCGATCCACCCGTGGAGATGAACCAGGATGGCACGGTAACGCTACCGGCGGGTCCCGGCATGGGCGTGACCGTATCCGAGGAAAAGCTGCGCAAGTACAACGACAGCGAAGCATTGACCATCAAGTAGACGCGCAGCTTCCACATTTCAAGGTGAACGATGAACAAGCGAGTAGACAAGCTTCAGATCGGGGACGTGGCGGCGGAAGGCCTGATCAATGACGAATCCTTGGCCGCGGCCCGTGCCCTCATCGGCAACAAGCTGCGTCCGGAGCAGTACCTGCGCGACGCGAGTGTGGATTCGATTACTATCTTCGCCAATGGCGTCGGCGATCTGAATCCGCTTTACCGCGATCTCGAATACGCACGCTGGACGCGTTTCGGCGGACTGATTGCGCATCCGTGCTTCCCCTGGACGCACCACTGGCCCGGCCGTTCCTACTGGGGTCTGCCCGGCGTGCACGGTTTCGGCGTGGCGATCGACTGCGAATGGCATCGCAACGTGCGTCCTGGCGATCGCGTCAACATCTGGAACCGCGTGATCGGCGTGGAAGAGAAGCCCTCGAAGTTTTCCGGCCGCATGGCGATGCAGTACCTCCAATCCACGTATCTGAACCAGCGCGACGAACCGATCTGCACCGCCCTGGGCCTCACGGCTCGGCACGAGCGCAAGGCCTCGCGCGAAAAAGGCAAATACAAGGATGTGAAGACCTACGTCTACACGCCGGAAGAGCGCGCGCGCATCGACGAAATGGTGATGAGCGAAACCGATCGTATCCGCGGCGCGAACACGCGCCATTGGGATGACGTGCAGGTCGGCGACAAGATCGACGAGATCGCCCGCGGTCCGCTATCGATGTCCGACACGATGGCCTTCGTGATTGCCTCGGGGCGCGGTGCGGCACATGGCGCCCTGCTCAGGCATGCAGCCAAGCATCCCAAGCACTACATTCGCAATCAGGCCATGGGCGGTGGCGTGGAGTACACGGGCATCGGACACCATCGTGAAGAATTCGCAAAGCACGTGGGCGTGCCCGGCATGTATGACTACCTGCCGCAGCGGGCGTGCTGGTTTGCGAGCGCCATTACCAACTGGATGAGCGACGATGGCGTCCTGAAGCGCCTGCGGATGGAAGCAAGGCTCTTCAATTGTCAGGGCGACACGACTTTCATCGGCGGCACGGTGGTGAAGAAGTACGTGAAGGACCGCTGTGCGCTGGTCGACATCGAAATGAAAGGCATCAATCAGCGCGGCGAGCTCTCCTCTCCGGGATTCGCGACCGTGATGCTGCCCGCGCGTGATATCGACACCAAGCTTCCTTTCGACGGCACGGTCGTCGATCTGGAGTTGCCGCCGATCCGATAGGGATAGCGCTCATGGCCAACAACGCGATGTTTCTGGTGTGCGACATGATCAACGATCTCGTGCACGAAGACGGACCCAATGGCAAGAAGGGCGGCAAGAAAGGCTACGGGCCGATTCTGGCGCGGCGCAAGGTCATCGAGAACACCGCCGCAGCCATTCGGAAGGCGCGTGCCGCAGGCATCCCGATCGGTTATGTGCGCGTCGGATTTTCACCGGGTTATCCGGAGTGTCCGCCGACCTCGCGCATCTTTCAGGGCGCGAAGAAGGCCGGTCTGTTCAAGCTGGGCGAGTGGGGCACGGAGGTGCATCCGGCGCTCGCACCCCAGCCTTCCGACTACGACATCGTCAAGCATCGGGTAAGCCCTTTCTATGCGACACGGCTCGAACCGATACTGCGGGCGAATTCGGTACAGCGCCTGTACGTGTGCGGCGTATCGACCAGCGGTGCGGTCTTGTCGGCGGCCAAGGACGGCCACGACCGGGACTACGAGGTGTTCGTGCTCGAAGACTGCTGCGCAGCGCTCACCGACGAGCAGCACCTTGCCGTGATCGAACAGATGCAGCGGATGACGACGATCGTGCGCTCGTCCGAGGTGACGTTCGTCGAAGGCACATAGCATCTCGAACCCTCCAGTGGAGGGCAGGGCGGCTGCCGATTCCCGTTGCAGCTGCGGAGGCTGACGCGCAGGATGGCAGGAGGTATTTCATTGCGGGAGGGAGTTACTAGAGGCGATCGTGACCATCCGCCGAATTGCCGGGTTCTAGCAAGATGCCTATAATGCTACGGCAAGTGCCGGAGTGTCCTGAGAGGTGTTGATTCCATGCCGATCGTAGCAGCCTACTTGGATAGCTCTGATTTCTGGACCCGGGTCTCGGAACGGCTGGGCCTGAAGAAAGCGGTGACCTCCGAGCTCGACTTTTTCAAGGCTGTCCATTTCGGAATCGGTCTCAAAGCGATCGATGCCTTGAAAAGCGAGGGGCTGGGCGCCAGCGAAATCACGGTCATCATCGAACCCAGGACCCTTTCGCACCGCCGTGCCAAACGCCAGAGTCTGTCGCCGGAAGAAGCCGAGCGCGCCGCTCGCGTAAGCCGCATGCTGACTCTTGCCGAGCGGGTTTTCGGCTCACATGACAAAGCACTCGCATGGCTTAGAAAACCGCAGGAGCACCTAAGCGGAGAGAAGCCTATGTCCCTGCTTTCGAGCGAGACTGGCGGACGCATCGTCGAGGAAATGCTCATTCAGATCGACGAAGGCTACTTTGCCTGATGTCGCGCATCTGGCGGATCAGCAACTACGCTGATTTGCAAGGGCTGGGAGGATTGAGAGCAGGCCAGCGGTGGCACACTCGAGGCCGGCGCATCGTCTACTGTGCACCATCGCCAGCCGCAGCGATCCTGGAGACGCTCGCGAATTTCGAAATCAACAGCATTGATGAACTGCCCTCGGGCTACCAGCTTCTGGAAATCGAATTTCCGGATACCTTACCTCGAAAAAGAGTTTCCTTGAAGGACCTGCCGCCAAGCTGGCCGGAGCCCGCACAGATCGCGGTGACCAGGAGCATCGGAGACGATTGGCTGGCCGAAGCGAAGCACGCGGCGATCGAGGTGCCGAGCGCCGTGGCGCCAGAAACGTGGAATACGTTGCTCAATCCCGTGCTCGTGCCCGGTACTGGGATTAAAGTCATCGGCATCGCCAGGCATCCGTTCGATCCACGGCTTTTCAAGTTGGTTCGTTCGTAACGTGCTTCCCTGTTGTGTGAGGAATTTGGTTCGGCCGAATCCCATGTTCAACTCCGGTGGCATTCCGTCCCGGATCCGGAAAGGAGTGAATCGATGACGTAGCTATTCGGAATGGAGGCTTCGTCATGTCACGTACTTTCCGACGCCGTGGGCAGCGCCATGAATATCGCTGGGTCCTGCGCGAATGGTATCGCTGCGGCGGAACGCTCATTGCATACACCGCCGATCCGCGCTCCATGGGTGGCCGGCGCGCGGTAGCGCGCTTTCATTCCGATGCCGAGCGAACAATGCGCAGTGGGCCTCCGCGCTGGTACCGGCGAGTGTTCGACCGTCGGCTGCGCACGCTGAATTTCAGAGAGATTCGGCGTTGGATCGAGAAGCAAGACTACGAGCCGGTGATTCAGGCGCGGCATCGCCACAACGCGACCTGGACGTGGTGGTGAGCTAGTAGCCCCGTTCCCGATCCACCGCCGATACGAGCGGTTCGCCGGCAAGAAAGCACTTGGCGTTGGCGGCGAAGATTTCGGCGACCCGGGTGCCGCGCTGCGGGTGTCCGCCGCCGATGTGCGGCAAAACGAGGATGCCCTCGGTGGCCCAGAACGGATGGATCTTGGGCAGCGGCTCCTCGCGGAAGACGTCGAGCACGGCGCCGGCGATGGTCTTCGAGCGCACGGCGGCGATCAGGTCTTCGTCGGCGATGAGCGCGCCGCGACCGAAGTTGATCAGCCATGCCGTCGGCTTCATCGCGCGCAGGAAAGTCGCGTCGACGAGGTTCTCCGTGACCGGCGTGGTGGGCAACAGCAACACCACGAAATCCGATTGCTGCAGAACGTCGTTCAGCGCCTCCGGGCCGTAAACCCTGTCCACGTGCGCAACGGGCTCGGGGGTCCGCTTCGCGCCGATGACCCGCATATCGAGCCCGGCCGCCTTGCGCGCGAGCTCCTGCCCGACCGCGCCTAAACCCAATATGCCGAGCGTCTTGCCGGCGAGCGGTATCGATTGGCGCCGGGTCCAGCGATTGTCCCGCTGATCGAGTGCGATCGCCATGTACGGCTTGGTCAGGTGAAACAGTGCGCCCAGGACGTTTTCCGCCACCGATTCCCGATGAGAGCCGCGTGCGCACGAAATCAATACGTCGTCGCGTAGCCCGGGAGCGCCCAGCCACGATTCGACGCCCGAGGTCATCGTCTGAATCCAGCGCAGTTGCGGCATCCTCTGCAGGTAGCTTCCAGACCGCCATCCCACCAGGACCTGCGTGCGAGCCGCGAGCTCGTCCGCAATGGAATCCTCCCGCTTGAGGTCGTGGATCTCGAAACGGTCCTCGAGGTTGAGGCGAGCCAAAGCCTTCCGGTATGCAGGGCCGTCATCGATCCAAAGAACGCACACCGGCTTGCTCATCGAGCTCCTCCCGAACGATTTGCCGCTCCCCATCAGCGCGGCAGCGCCGAAGTGTACAGCATCCGATGGAAGCGAAAGACGCGAGCTTTTCCGCGGCGAGTGAAGCGCAGGTGCCCATGTGTCGAGGGCTGGTCGCAGCTATAGCGACTGGGGCCAAGCCTCGCCGCGCACCCGAGCCCGCCGCAAGCTCATGGGCGACGAGCCTGCCCCCGATCCGCGAAAGCTGCGGCGGTATTCCGACGGCGACAATCCGACTGCCTCGCGAAACTTGCGGGTGAACGCGCTCTGGTCCGAGTAGCCGCAGCTCGTCGCGATCGCCGCGATCGATTCGTCGCTTCCCGTCAGCCGCTCGACCGCGGCTTCCAGACGGGTCTTCTGGATGAGCTGGCCCGCGGAGATGTGGAAGATGCGCCGGATTCTTTGCTCGAACTGATACGACGACAACCCCGCGTGTCTTGCGAGATCGCCGACGTGAAGCGCCTGATCGTACTGGGTGCGGATGCGTCCGACGGCCTCGGCCACCGGCGCGAAATGAGCGCTGCGCTCATTGGGTCCCTGCAGATCCTTCGATACCCCGTAAAGTCCGACCACGCTGCCCTCGTGCCCCCGCAACGGCAGCTTGTTGGTGACGCACCAGCCGCACTGGCCGGTCGGATAGAAATGCAGCTCGAGCTGATCCCGGATCGCATGCCCACGGCTTAGAACCTCCTCGTCCTGCTCGCGGTAGCCTTGACCGAGCAATGCCGGAAAGACTTCGTCGGCCTTGCGGCCGATCAGCTGGCGCTTGTCGCTGCGCCCACAGCGTTCGACCAGTGTCTGGTTGACGACGACATACTGACCGCGGTCGTTCTTGATGAAGAAAACGACGTCCGGCAAGCGATCGAACAACGCCTCGGCGGTAAAGGGCTGCGCGAGTTTCCGGAACAACTCCGTCTGAAGCTCGGCTTCGTTCATGCTCGAATGCGATTGTGCTGAAACTGGAGTCGCCGCTGCCGAAATCGACAAGACGCCGTCTCGCTCCACCGGGAAAATTCGCGGTCGAGGAGGATTATGCCCATGCTACCCTTACTTGCGATGCTGTGCGCACTCGGCAGTGGTTTCGCGCATGCGCAGGCGTGGCCGGCGAAGCCGGTGCGCTTCATCGTTCCGTATCCGCCGGGCGGTTCGACCGACGTGGCGGCGCGCGTGATCGCCGACAAGCTTACGCGTGCGCTCGGCGAACAGGTCATCGTGGAGAATCGGGGCGGCGCCGGCGGCGCGGTTGGCACAGCCGAGGCGGCGCGAGCGGCCGCGAATGGCTATACGATCCTGTTCGCCGCCAATCAGGTCTCGACCATGCATCTGGTGATGAAGAACCTGCAATACGACATGCTGCGAGACTTCGTTCCGGTTACGCAGGTCACGACCCAGCCGAACGCGCTCGCGGTGCACCCCTCGCTGCCGGCGCGCGACGTACGCGCGCTCATAAAACTCGCCAAGGCGAACCCGAACAAGCTGACTTACGCGCATCCGGGGCCGGGCAGCGGGCAGCATATGACCGGCGAGCTGCTGTGGCGAATGGCCAAGGTGCAGGTGGCCGGCGTGCCCTACAAAGGCGGTGGTCAAGCGGTACTGGATCTGATCAGCGGCCACGTGCCGGTGGGGCTGCTCGGCGCCACGCCTTTTGTTGCGCATCACCGATCGGGTCGGCTGCGCATCATTGCGTTTACGTCGAAGGAGCGTTTCCCGCCGATGCCGGAGATCCCCACGCTGCGCGAGGCGGGCTTCCCGATCGATTCCACGCAATGGCTCGGTGTGCTTGCGCCGCGCGGCACGAGCGACGAAGTCGTCCAGCGCTTGCATGCCGAGATCGTGAAGGCGCTGGCGTTGCAGGATGTGCGGGACCGACTTGCACAGTCGGCTCTGCAGCCGGTCGGCAGCGCTCCTCGGGAGTTCGCCGGCGTCATCAAATCGCAGATCGAGCACTGGAGCAAGGTCGCTCAGGAGCTTGGGGTCAGGCCGGAATAGTCTCGCGGCATAGCAATCTTACGGCAATGGAACGGTTGCAGATCGTCGATTCACATACGGGCGGCGAACCGACCCGGGTGTTGGTTGCCGGCGGGCCCGATCTGGGTTCTGGCCCGATCGCCACGCGCCTCGAGCGCTTCCGGCGCGAGCTCGACCGTTACCGATCGGCAATTGTCAACGAACCGCGCGGCTCCGACGTCGTGGTGGGCGCGCTGCTGCTCCCGCCCGAGGATGCGTCGTGCGCGGCCGGCGTGATCTACTTCAACAACGTCGGTTACATCGGCATGTGCGGCCACGGCACCATCGGCCTGGTGACGACGCTGGCGCACCTGGGAAGGATCGGTCCGGGGGAGCACCGGATCGAAACGCCGGTCGGTATCGTCACGGCGACGCTGCATGAGGATGGCGAAGTGAGCGTGCGAAACGTGCCGAGCTGGCGCGCGCGCAAGAACGTAACCGTGCAGGTCCCCGACGCGGGAGCCGTCACGGGCGATATCGCCTATGGGGGAAACTGGTTCTTTCTGGTCGAGCACCATGGGCAGGAATTGACTCTTGCAAACGTCGGGCGCCTGACCGACTTGTGCGCGCGTATCCGCCGTGAAGTCAATGCGCAAGGCTTTCCCGAAGTCGATCATGTCGAGTTGTTCGGTCCGCCGGAGATCGCGGGTGCCCATGCGCGCAATTTCGTGCTCTGCCCGGGAAACGCCTACGACCGATCGCCGTGCGGCACCGGAACGAGCGCAAAGCTCGCCTGCCTGGCTGCCGACGGCAAGCTGGCGGAGGGCGCGGCCTGGGTACAGGAAAGCATCCTCGGCAGCGTCTTTACGGGCTCGTTCCGATGGCTCGACCGGGAAGGCGGCAAGGTGGCGCCGATCATCCGCGGCAGGGCGTTCGTAACCGCGGAGCTTACGCACCTCCTCGACGAGCGCGATCCGTTCTGCTGGGGCGTTCGTTGAGGTGAGCGGGCATGTCGTCGTCATCGGCGCCGGGGTCGTCGGCCTGTGCAGCGCGCTTTACTGCGCGCAACGCGGCTGGCGCGTGACGGTCGTTGAGCGGCAGCCCGAGCAGCGCGACGGCTGCTCTTTCGGCAACACCGGTCTGATCGTTCCGAGCCATTTCGTTCCGCTCGCGGCGCCGGGCGTGATATCCCAGGGGCTCAAGTGGATGCGTGATCCCGGCTCGCCCTTCTACATGAAGCCGCGCGCATCGTGGGACTTGATCGACTGGGGGCGCAAGTTCTGGCGGGCAGCGAACGTCGAGCACGTGCGCCGCGCGGCCCCGGTGCTGCGCGATCTGAGCTTGGCGAGCCGCGAGTGCTACGAGGCGCTTGCCGACACCGACAATGACTTTCAATTCGCCCGGACCGGCGTCCTCGTCCTTTGCAAAACCCCGCAAGCGCTCGACGAGGAGGCCGAAGTCGCGAACCATGCGGCTGCGCTCGGTTTGCGCGCCGAAGTGCTCGATGCCGCCGCCACCGCGGCGCTCGACCCCGGCGTACGAATGGATGTGGCGGGCGCGGTCCACTTTCCGCAGGACTGCAATGTCGTCCCCGAGCGCCTGATCGCCGGGCTGCAGCGCCGTCTGTCGGCGCATGGGGTGCGCTTTGCATGGAACACCGAGGCGGTTGGATGGCAGCTCGACGGTGACCGAGTCGCTGCCGTGAAGCTGGGCGCAGAGGCGGAAATCCGGGCGGACGCATTCGTGCTCGCCGCGGGCTCATGGTCGAGCGAGCTGGCACGCGGCCTCGGACTCAAGCTTCCGCTGCAAGCAGGCAAAGGCTACAGCCTCACGTTGGCCCAACCTCGCCGGTCGCCCAGGATATGCGCCGTGCTTGCCGAGGCGCGCGTGGCGGTCAGCCCGATGGGCGGCGCATTGCGATTCGGCGGCACGATGGAGATGTGCGGGCTCGACGAGAGCGTGAATCCGATCCGGGTTCGCAGCATCGTGGCTGCGGTGCCGCGCTATTACCCCGATTTCACGCCGGCGGATTTCGACGGGATTCGGCCGTGGCGGGGGTTACGTCCATGCTCTCCGGACGGTTTGCCTTATGTCGGGCGGACATCGCGCTGCGCCAATCTGGCCATCGCAACCGGACATGCGATGCTCGGTGTCACGCTTGGTCCGATCACTGGCCAGCTGGTCGCACAGGTCTTGTCCGGCGAGCAGCCCGAGCTCGATCTGACCCTGCTTTCGCCCGATCGCTATCACTGATCGACCTTGGAAAGGATCTTCGCGATGAAATGGACTGGCGTGATTTCAGCAATCACCACCGCGTTCCACCCGGACTACAGTGTGGATCATGCATTCCTGGCGAAGCATGCGCAATGGCAGGTCGCACAGGGGTGCGAGGGCGTCGTCGCCCTGGGCTCGCTCGGCGAAGCCGCGACCCTCGCATTCGACGAGAAGGTTGCGATCGTGAAGACCCTCGTCGCCGCGCTGGGCGAGAAGCCCGTCGTTGCGGGCATTGCGGCGTTGAGCACGGCCGAAGCGGTCGCGCTGGCGAAAGCCTCGGAACAGGCGGGTTGCGCCGGACTGATGGTTTTGCCGCCTTATGTCTACAGCAGCGATTGGCGGGAGATGAAGGCGCACGTGCAGGCCGTGGTGCGGGCGACGCGCCTGTCCTGCATGCTCTACAACAATCCGATCGCCTACAAGACGGATTTTCTTGCGACCCATGTCGCCGAGCTCGCCGCCGAGAACGAAAACCTGCATGCCGTGAAAGAGTCGAGCGGCGACGTGCGGCGCATCACGGCCGTCAAGGCGCTGTGCGGGGAGCGCCTTGCGCTGTTCGCGGGCCTGGACGACATGGTCGTAGAGGCCGTGCGCATGGGCGCCGTGGGCTGGATCGCCGGCCTGGTGAACGCCTTGCCGCGCGAGTCGGTGCTGCTGTTCGATCGCTCCAGGCGCGGCGAGACGGAAACGGCGGACGCGCTTTATCGCTGGTTCCTGCCGCTTCTGCGCATGGATACCTTGCCGAAGTTCGTGCAACTCATCAAACTCGTGCAGCAGGAGGTCGGCATGGGCAACGAACGCGTGCGTCCTCCGCGGCTCGTGCTGGCTGGCGGCGAGCGCGAAGCGGCGCTCGAAACGCTGAAGGCGGCGCTGGCGAGCCGTCCGAACCTGTGAGCACGCGGCGACCCTCGACCGCTTGAACGGGTGGAACACACATAATGCGGATCAGACTGCTCGGCACCGGAACACCCACGCCGTCGTTGAAGCGCATGAGCTCCGGCTACCTGGTCGAGGTCGGCGAGCGGAAAATCCTGTTCGATTTCGGTCCGGGCGCCTACCACCGGCTGCTCGAGTCGGGCGTGAAGCCGGTACAGATTACGGATATCTTTTTCACCCACCTGCACTACGATCACTGCCTCGACTACATCCGGCTGCTGATGACGCGCTGGGACCAGGGTGCCGACAAGATCCCCGAGCTGAATGTCTACGGGCCTGCGCATACCGCGCGGATGACCGAGCTCGTCGTCGGAGAAGGTGGGGTGTTCGGCCCGGATCTCGCGGCCCGCACCGAGTTGCCGATGAGCCAGGCGGTGTTCGTGGCGCGCGGCGGAACGCTGCCGCGCTCGAAGCCGCGTCCGGTCGTGCGCGAAATTGCGAGCGACGATGTGATCGACTGCGGTCCGTTCACCGTGTGCGCGCGCGCGGTCATTCACGCCCAGCCGATCCTCGATTGCTTCGCGTATCGGCTCGAGGCCGAGGGGGCGAGCTTCGTCTATTCCGGCGATGCAGGGCCGTGCAAGGCGATGCAGGAGCTTGCCCGCGATTGCGACGTGCTCGTGCACATGTGTCATTTCATCAGCGGCACTGCGCTCAATCGCGAGTTCGAGAAGCGCAACATGGGACACCTCGACCTTGCGCGGCTGGGTCAGAACGCCAACGTGCGAAATCTGGTTGCGAGCCACATCACCGAGCAGATGGACGTGCCCGGCGTCAAGGAGCGGCTCATCAAGGATATGACGGCGATTTATTCGGGCAACCTGTTCTTCGGCGAGGATCTCATGGAGATTCCCGTGCATGCACCGGCGCCACGCAAGCTCGACTAGTGTCCGACACCTCGATATGGCTGCGCCGGGACGCCCGCGTACGATCGCAAAGTCTCGCACGAGGGCGCAACTTCGCTCGATGGACGCGCCTACGGCGTTCGTATACAGTCGCCGCCATCCATCATCGAGTCTTCCATGAACGCTACCAATCGGAGCTGCGCGGAAACGCTTCGCGTTTACGGCAATCTTTCGTTGTTGGAGATGGCGCCGGTATTGCTGGCCGCCGAGCAGATCCATGCCGGGAAGACATTGCTCAGCCACGGCAGCGTAATGGCGCTGTGGGGTAAGGCGAGCGATCTTGCCAGCCTGACATCGGCCGGCCAGGCCGACATGGCGCTCAATTCGGAGACCCAGGCGCTGCGAGGCTCGGCCGCTCATCCGGATCTGCGGTTCATTTTCACGGTTGCAGAATGCCCGTATCGTATCGTCGCTCGCCGATCGGCAGGCATCCTCCAGCTGGCCGACCTGCGCGGCAAGCGGGTGGGAACGCAGCTCGAGTCCTCCGCGGAATTTTTCCTCGACGCGATGTTGCGCAGCGCCGGCCTCACGGCGGACGATGTCGTCCGCGTGCCCTTCATGGCGCACACGCAAGCGCCGGTCAAGCTGTTGCCGCAGGCGCTGCGCGACGGCCAGATCGATGCCGTCGCGCTGTGGGAGCCGCAGGTGCAAAACGCCAAGAAGGCGATCGGAGTCGACGCCATAGCGTTCTACGATCCCGCGCTCTACACCGAGAAGTTCTGCCTCTGCACCACGCAGGCGAATCTGGACGATCCGGTGATGCGCAAAGGGATCGTCGCTTTCTTGCGCTCGCTGATCGCCGCAACGCGACGCTTGAAGATCGAGCCGGAAATCGGTTGGCGCCTGGTGGCGCGGGCGGCGGAGCTGGACGTGGAAACCGTTCGCAGCGCGTGGCCCTACTTCAACTATCCGGGTACGCTGGCCACCGACTTGCTGGATGTTTTCGTGCGCCAGGAGCCCTGGATCGCCAGGACGCAGAATCGCGCGCCGCGTACGCGGCAAGCGCTTGCCGCGCTGATCGATGACAGCGTGGTGCGCGAGGCACGGGCCGGCTGACGCGTCAGTTTTTCTTCAGCTCGAGTGCCGCCACCACTTTGCCCCACCGGCGCATCTCCGACTCGATCAGACTGCCGAATTCCTCCGGGCTGGTGATCACGATATCCACCGCCATGGCGCGCATGGTTTCGATGCTGGCCGGCGAACGCATCACCTTGTGCGCTTCGGCATTGAGCGTGTCGATTACCGACTGCGGCGTGCGCGCAGGAGCCAGCAGTCCCAGCACCGCTTCCGAACGATAGCCCGGCACGCCCGCTTCCGCGATCGTCGGCATGTCCGGGAAGGACTGGGAGCGTTTCCGGCTGGCGATGCCCAGCGCACGCAGCCGCCCGCTGTCGACATGAGGCTTGACCGTCAGGGCATTGCCGAAGACCAGCGCAACCTCACCGGACAAGGTTCCGATCAAGGCAGGGCCCGCGCCCTTGAACGGAATTTCCCGCAGCCTCACACCCGCCATCTGGTTGAAAAGCTCGGCGCTCAGATGCGCCGAGCTGCCGCTGCCGCCGGAACCGTAGAGAACCTGGTCCGGCTGCTTCTTGGCAAGCGCGATAAGCGCCTTCACGTTGCGCACAGGCAACGACGGGTGGACGACCAGGATATACGGAGAGGACGCGATCATCGATACCGGTGCGAAATCGCGCAGCGTGTCGTACGGCAGCTTGGCGTACATGCTTGGGTTGACCGAATGCGGACTCGATACGAACAGCAAGGTATAGCCGTCGGGCGCGGACCGCGCCACGATCTCCGAGCCGACGATCCCGTTTGCGCCGGCACGGTTGTCGACGATGAACTGGCGCTTCATCGATTCCGACATGCCCGTGGCGAGGTGCCGTGCGATGACGTCTGTTCCCCCGCCTGCTGCGAAAGGGACCACGATGCGCACGGGCTTCGATGGATAGGTTTGCGCATGGACGTGGGCCGAGAACGTCCATGATGCAATCGCCACAGCACAGAGTCGGCCGAAAGATTCGAGCATTTCGTTCATCACCCGTTGACGGACAGAAGCCCGTGTCATCATGATCATTCGGCGGGGACTATATCCTAAAACGGCGCAGCGATATCCTATGGTGCCCAAGAAGAACTGCGCGAATGCGCGCAGCCGCGTCGCGGCCAGCGCGAGCTTGGCGCTGCGCTTTCGTGGCGCGCATAGCGTGCGAAGCAGGCGTGGCATGCATCGCACAGCGAAGCACAACGCCTCGGTCGCCGTTTCGAACTGCGAGACATTTCTCCTCCATCTGACTTAAACTACGCGAAATTGCCCGACTCGAACAGGCCGGATATCGCCCCGTGTTCCGCGGCATGCGCGAACAAAGAAGCGGGGCACGAGCTCCTGCACGACCGGTTTTCCGCCGATTCCGAAATCACCAACCATTGACCAGGCAGAATGGCCTCGCGCAGCGCACATAGAGCCGTGATCCTGAGCGCCGGCCAGGGCAGCCGGCTTCTTCCTCATACCGAGCACATCCCGAAGTGCCTGCTGTCGCTCAACGGACGCAGCATGCTCGAGTGGCAGCTGCACGGTCTGGCCGAGGCGGGCGTGCGAGAAGCCGTGGTCGTGACCGGCTTTCGCGACGATCTCGTGCAGCGCGAGATCGAGAACCGGGCCCCCCGGTCGCTGCAGGTACGCACGCTTTTCAATCCCTTCTACAAGCTCGCCGACAATCTCGCGAGTTGCTGGATGGCGCGTACCGAGCTCGCCGGTGCCTGCCTGATCCTGAACGGTGACACCCTGTTCGAGCCGGAAATCGCACGCCGCCTGCTGGCAGCGCCGGGGGCAGCCATCACGGTTACGATCGACCGCAAGCCGAGCTACGATGCCGACGACATGAAAGTATGCGAGCAGGGCGGGCGCCTGGCCGCCATCGGCAAGACGTTGCCCGCCGCCGAGGTAACGGGCGAGTCGATCGGCTTCCTGCGCTTCGATGCCGCGGGTGCGGCCCGGTTCGTCGTAGAGCTGGAACGCATCATGCGCACTGCCGAGGGTGCGAAGCTCTGGTATCTCTCGGCAATCGATCGCCTGGCGAAGGCGGAGGTGGAGGTGCGGGTGGAATCGATCGAGAAGCTGCAGTGGGCGGAGCTCGACTTTTCCGCGGACCTCGTGCGCTGCCGCGCGCTCACCGCCGCCTGGATTGCCCAGCGTCCGCTGCCCGACGAGGGCGAGCCGGGTTTCGCCAGCGTGACCGGCTAGCGATCCGGGAGCTAACTGGATTCCCGCCTACGCGGGAAAGACGTTCCTCAAACTTTCCTTGGCAGTGAGCGAGCGTACGAGCTCGAGGTCGGCAGGCTTGTCGACATCGATGGCCGCGCGGCCGTCCGCCAGTTCCACGACGCGAACCTGAGCACCGCAAAGCGCCTCCAGCCGCGCCAGCGCATCCGCGAGGCGCAGCTGGCCGAGCCGGTAGCGCAGCGCCGTTCCTATCCCCAGCCGCAGCATCATCTTGAGCGGCGACTTGCGATGCGCCTCGATCTCGCGCCATAGATGCACCACATTCGCGGCGGCCGGGCGCTGGAAGAAAAAAAGATTGCAGCCGGAAAACTCGCCGTCGGCAAAGCGAAGGTAGGTGCGCTGCGTACCGGGCGCGCAGGCAAGCACCGCATCCTTGCGCGCAAGCGCGGCGACCACATCGGCCTCGGGCGGGCAGGCGTCGATAAACGCCTGCAGCCACTGCGGCATGAGGAGCGCATGGTCCGCGGTGGTGGCGATGATCGGTGTGCCCTCGCGCTCGAGCACGGCGGCAACGCTCGCACTCGGGCTCTCCGCGGCCGGCACGGTGATGACCGGCTTCGGACACTGCGGCGCACGCAATCCGGGAAGCGCCGACAACACCTCGGGTCTATCGATCACGATCAGGATGCGTCCCACTTCGGGCACGGCGGCGAGCGCGGCCACGACGCGTTCGATCATGGTGCAGCCGTCGATCTCGATCAGCGCCTTGTGGCTCACGCCCGCGTGCCTTGCGAGGGCATCCCCGCCCGGTCGGCTGGCCGCGAGCACGAGGGCGTTCAGGCCATTCGTCGCCGTCAAGCGAGCGCCTTTTCGTACAGGCGGTAGGTCTTGTACGCAGTTGCGCCGAGCGATTCGATGACCCGCCGCATCGGCCTGTTGTCCTCCAGGATCCAGGAGAGCTCGACCTGTTTCACGCCGCGCGCCCGGGCGCCGTTGCGCAGCCGGTCGATGCTGAGGAACGCGATCAGTC
>JBOIEI010000458.1:0-10231 GCA_050741055.1 Burkholderiales bacterium
GCATCGTTCAGGGGCTGTTGCGGTGATCGCAGGGCGTTGTTCGCCGATCGCAGTGGTTTCGTGAACTGCCCGAAGCGCGAGACGCGAGTCCGCTAACGCCGGTGTCCTTCGTACCAGCGCGTCATCGCCTCGATCGCAATCCACGACGCCGCCGACATGACGATGAGCGCGATCTGCGCCGTGGCCCAGCCCCAGCGCTCGATGACCATGGCGAACAGCGTCGGCGAGGCGGCGGTGACGAGCAGAATCGGCGTCGCGAGCACGCCGAGCACCGCGCCGTAGCCGTTCGGCCCGAACAGCGCGAGCGGCACCGCGCCGCGTACGATCGTGACCACGCCCTGCGACGCGCCGATGAGCAGCGTGAAGGCGACGATGACGGCGACCTGGCCGCTCGACAGGAACAACAGGGCGAACGCGATCGGAACCACGCCGATCGCAATTCGGGCCACCGTAATGGCGTGCAGGTTGCGGCCGAACACGATTTCGACCACGCGTCCGCCGAACTGCGCGAAGCCCTTCATCGAGGCGATCCAGACGGCGGCCGCCGTGGCGAGCCCAGCGCCTTCGAGCAGCGGCACGAGCTGAACGCTGATGACACCGAACACGAACGCGTTGAGCGACATCACCAGCGCGAACAGGACCATCGCCAAGGTGCGCGCGCGGCCTTCGAGCGGCGGGCCGTCCTTGGCGCGCGCCGGGTTTTCGGGGGGCGGGACTCTATCCGCGGGTTCGCGCCGAGCGAGCCCGTACCAGTTGAGCGGCAGGCATACAGCCAGGTTGATGGCGGCAAAGATCACCAGCGTCTCCCGCCAACCCACCGCTTCGTCCAGGACATGCCCGATCACCCAGAACACGGTCGAGGCGAACGCGCCGTAAAGCGTCAGATACGAAATTGCTTTCCGGCCACGCGAAGGCACCACCTGCACTAGTGCGGCAAACGCGGCGTCATAAAGGCAGAGCCGCATGCCCACGCCGAGCAAGACCCAGACCGCGAGATAGGCTGCTTCGCTTCGCACCTGGGATAGTGCGACCAGCCCCGCAGATACGAGCAGCGTCCCGCCGACCATCACCCCGCGTGCGCCGTGTCGGTCGATGGCGCGCCCGGTCCAGGTCGATACCAGGCCCATGGCGAGCAATGCCAGGGTGAAGCCGAAATAGATGAGGCTTCGCGACCAGCCCGTATCGTCGGCGATCGGTCCGGCGAGAACCCCGAGGCAGTAGTAGCTGGTTCCCCATGCCGTGATCTGGGCGAGCCCCAAGGCAGTGACGGCGAACAGGAGCGGATCGCGCGCATGAGCGCCCTGCTGCGATACGTGCTGGGGAATCGGCGCGGCCATGACGGGTTTGTTTCGGCTGCATCGATCGTATCACGGGCTGCGCGACCGGCTCGCCCGGGATACACTGTGCGTCCCCTTACGGAGGAGACGAGCCTATGAGCGAGCAAGCGATGGCCGAGCAGGCAGTTGCCGAACCGCAAGGCGTGACGCAGATCGAGATCGATCAGCGCGTCTTCGACCTCTATGACGAGTATTGCCACGGTGGGATCGACCGGCGGGAATTTCTGCTTCGGGCCGCCGCGATCACGGTGGGCGGCCTGGCCATGGCGCAGGCATTGCTGCCGCGCTACGCTGCGGCGCAGACGATTTCGTTCACCGACAAGCGCATCAAGGCGCAGTACGTGAATTATCCATCGCCCGGCGGCAGCTCGGGCCAGATGCGCGGCTACCTGGTGCAGCCGGCCGGGCAGGGGCCATTCCCGGCGGTGCTCGTCATTCACGAAAACCGCGGCCTCAATCCCTATATCGAGGATGTCGCGCGGCGCGCCGCGGTGGAGGGTTTTCTCGCCCTGGCGCCCGACGGGCTTTTTCCGGTTGGCGGCTATCCCGGCAACGACGACGACGGCCGCAAGCTGCAGGCCGGCCTGGATCAAGCCAAGCTGCGCACCGACATGCTCAACAGCGCCCGCTTCGTCAAAGCGCACGCCCTGTCCAGCGGCAAGCTCGGTGTGACCGGCTTCTGCTGGGGCGGCAGCACGACCAACTACCTGGCCACCGCGCTCGGCGCGGACATGCACGCCGGCGTGCCGTTCTACGGCGCCGCAGCGGATACGGCGAGCGTGCCGAAGATCAAGGCCGCCCTTCTCATTCAGTACGCGGAGAACGACGAGCGCATCAATACCATGTGGCCCGCATACGAGAACGCCTTGAAGGCCGCCGACGTCTCGTACGAAATGCACATGTATCCCGGCACGCACCACGGCTTCCACAACAACTCGACTCCGCGCTATCACGAGCCTTCGGCCAAGCTCGCCTGGGAGCGCACCGTCGCCTTCTTCAAGAAGCACCTCGCCTGAGCGAGCAGGAGGGAAACGCCGGCGATTTGCGGACGCTGTCGGCTGCCTTTTCGCGCTTGGGAAGGCTGGACGCCATCGTGCTGCGGCCGGCCCGGCGTGCACCCGCCATCAGCGTGCCGGAAACACGGGCGCTGCTCGGCCGGGGCCTCGAAGGCGACCGTCGTGCAGCCGCCTCGGCACTTGCCGGCACGGGCAAGCGCGAGATGACTTTGATCCAGGCCGAGCATGTCGGTGTCGTGGCGCGTCTGCTCGGGCGCGCCGATCTCGACCCGGCGCTGCTGCGCCGCAACCTCGTCGTCTCCGGCATCAATCTGCTGGCCGCGCGTTCGCTCTTCTCCGATCGCTCGCTCGTGTTGTGCATCGGCCCGGATGTGCGCTTGGAGATCACCGGTCCGTGCGAGCCGTGCTCGCGCATGGAGGAAGTACTCGGCCTCGGCGGGTACAACGCGATGCGGGGCCACGGCGGTGTGACCGCGCGCGTAGTGGGCGAAGGTAAGCTTCGCGTGGGCGACGCAGCCCGCTGCGAACCCGGCGCTGCCGGCTGAAGCATGATGTCGCGGCTTTCCGACAACCCGGACTTCTGGCGCCTGTGGTTCGTCGGCATGGTGGCCTTCGTCGTGCGCTGGCTGGAGATGCTGGCGATCGGGCTGTTCGCCTATCAGCTCACCGGCTCGGCCTTCGTGGTCGCGATGCTGAGCATGCTGCGCGTGCTGCCGATGGGTCTGTTCGGCGTATTCCTCGGCGCCGCCGCGGAGCGTATCGAGCGTCACAGGGCGCTAATCCTGATGATCGCAATCTCGATCGCCGGGGCATTGGCGCTCGCCATCCTCGCTTCGCTCGGCGCCATTCGCATCTGGCACCTGGGCCTCGTGAGCTTCGTCAACGGTATCTGTTGGGCGGCTGACAATCCGGTGCGGCGCATGATGATCGGCGATGTGGTCGGCTCCGAGCGCATGGGCACGGCCATGTCGATCGACGCCGGCACCAACAATGCGAGCCGGGTGCTCGGACCGACGCTGAGCGGCCTGTTGCTTGCACACGCCGGCATCGCGTCCGTGTTCTGGCTCGGCGCCGCGCTTTATGTCGTCAGCCTGGTCGCCGCGCTGAAAATCGGCGTACGCAGCGGCCGCAGCGGAATACAGCATGCGCCATTTTTCGCCAGCATCCAGCAGGGCCTGGCCTGGGCGCGCAACGACCGCCGCATCATCGGAGTGTTCCTCATCACGATCTTCTTCAACGTGTTCGGCTGGCCGTTCACGAGCATGATCCCGGTCTTCGGCACCGACTACCTGCACCTGGGGCCCGAGGGAATAGGACTGGTGGCGAGCTGCGAAGGGGTCGGCGGATTGATCGGTGCGCTGCTGGTCGCGTGGCTCGGCCGCCCCGAATGGTACGGCAGGATCTATGTCGGTGCGGTCGTAAGCTACATCGTCATGGCGATCGCGTTTGCATTGTCGTCCGTGGTCGCGGTCGCCGCCGGCGTGTTGCTGCTGAGCGGAACGCTGAGCACCGGCTTCGCCGTCATGCAGGCCACGCTGGTCTATCGCATCGCGCCGCCCGAGATGCGGGCGCGACTCCTGGGCGTGCTCTCGGTGTGCATCGGCACCAGTCCGATCGGCTTCCTCTACCTCGGCTGGCTCGCCGACTCGTTCGCGCCGCGCGCGGCAACTGTTGCGCTCGGTATGCAGGGATTGGCCGTGATGCTGCTCACGCGGCGCTACTGGCTGCCGGTGCTGCGCACGAGCTGATTTACTCGATCTTGATGCCGGCGTCCTTGACGACCTTGGTCCACTTGCCGATCTCGTTGGCGATGAACTTGCGGAACTCGTCTGGCGAACTGGCCACGACTTCGGCGCTTTCGGACTCGAAACGCTGCTTGATCGCGGGTTCTTGCATCGCCTTGACCGTCTCGGCATGGAGGCGGTCGACGATCGCCTTGGGCGTGCCCCTGGGCGCCTGGATGCCGAACCAGGCGCTCGCGACGACACCCGGCACGCCGGACTCGCTGATGGTCGGGGTATCCGGGAAGGCGGGAGAGCGCTTTTCGCTCGTCAACGCCAGCAGGCGAAGCCGCGCGCTCTTGATATGCGGTACCGCCGACTGCAGCGTGGGAAACATGAGATGGAAGTGTCCTCCCATCAGATCCGAGAACGCGGGCCCTGCGCCCTTGTACGGGATGTGTACGATGTCGATCTTCGCCGCGAGCTTGAGCAGCTCGCCCGACATGTGCACCGGTGTGCCGACGCCGCCGGAGCCGAAGTTCAATGCCCCCGGCTTGGCCCGGGCCAGCGCGATCAGATCCTTCACCGAGCGCACGGGCAGGCTCGGGTGCACGACCATCCCAACGGGCACGCCGGTCACTTGGGTGATCGGCTGGAAGTCGCGCAGTGCATCGAAAGGCAGCTTCGGATAGAGCCCCGGAATGATGCCGAAGGTCGTATCGGTCATGTGCAGCGTGTAGCCGTCCGGCGCCGCTTTGGCAACCAGATCCGTGCCGATGGTGGAGCCAGCACCCGAGCGGTTTTCGATGATGACCTGCTTGCCGAGCAACTCCGACAGCTTGGGAGTGAACAGGCGCGCGGTCGTGTCGGTGCCCCCGCCCGGAGGATACGAGACGATCAGCCGGATGGGCCGTTCGGGATAGGACTGGGCGCACGCCGCTCCGAATGCCATGAGCAGCGGCAATGCAATCGGAATTCCGCGTTTCATCGTTTCTCCTCCTCGATGTTGTGCTTGTCCCGTTGCCGCATTGTATCCACTTTCGGTCGCACGGCATGAAGTGGCAGAGCCGGTAGTTGCGCCTGCGGCAGTCCTGCAAAAGCAGTAACCGTCATTCCCGCAAACGCGGGAATCCGTAAAGTCGGCGGGTGACATTTGCTCTCGGTCGCGTCAAGATCGCACCTCGTGCCGAATTCGAGGACAGGAGAGAAGCGAATGACCGTTGCCACCGAACTGGCGCAGCGCATCGTGGCGATGCGCTACGAGGACTTGCCGCCCGAAGCGGTGCACTGGGCGAAGGTGTCGATCATCGACACGATCGGCTGCGCGCTGGCCGCGGTGGACGAGGATGCGCCGCGCATTGCCGAGCGCGTGCTGACCGAAGGCTCGTACGACGGGCCGAGCCTCGTATGGGGAACGCGCAGGCGCGCGCGCGTGCTGGATGCCGCTGTGATCAACGGCACCGCGGCGCACGCGCTCGACTATGACGACGTCGGCAGCTCGATCGGGGGACATCCCTCGATCCCGATCCTGCCGGGCATTGTCGCGCTGGGCGAAGCGCTGGGCGTATCGGGACGCGATCTGGTGGTTGCCTATATCGTCGGTTGGGAGACCGAGGCCCGCATCGGTCACGCGGTGAACATGCATCACTACGAGAAGGGCTGGCATCCGACGGCGACCCTGGGCGTGTTCGGCGGCGCGGCGGGAGCCGCGAAGCTCCTCGGACTCGATGCGCAGCGCGCGGCCACGGCGCTCGCCATCGCGGTTTCGCTCGCCGCGGGTGTCAAGTCCAACTTCGGCTCGATGACCAAGCCGCTGCACGCCGGTCAGTCGACGCGCCACGGGGTGTATGCGGCAATGCTCGCCAAGGAAGGCTTCACTGCGCAGGCCGAGGCGTTCGAGCACCCGCAGGGATTCTTCGAGGTGTTCAACGGCGCAGGAAGCTACGATCCGGGTCGCATCTTCGAGCACTGGGCCGATCCGCTCGACATCCTCGATCCGGGCGTGGGACTGAAGCAATACCCGTGCTGCGCCAGCACGCATTCGGCGATCGATGCGACGCTTCTGCTGCGCGAGAAGCACGGCCTAACGCCCGAGCGGGTGGCGAAGATCGAATCGATCACTCATGCGCGCGCGCTGGCGCACACCAATCGGCCCGACCCGCGCTCGACGCTGGACGCGAAGTTCAGCGTGCAGTACTGCATCGCCCGGGCGCTGCTGCACGGCGAGGTGACGTTCGCGCATTTCGAGGGCGAGAGCTATCGCGACCCGCAGGTGCGCGAGCTGTTGGCGCGCATCGAAGCACGCCCGCATGCGCATCAGCCAAAGGGCAAAGGCATGGAAGAGCACTTCGAGTGCGACCTGCACGTCACGACGCGCGACGGCAAGCGCTTGTCCGCGCATGTCGACCAGCCGCTGCGCGGGCCCAAGAACCTTACGCCGCCGGATCGCCTGCAGGCGAAGTTCCACGACTGTGCCGCGCGGGCGCTGCACGCCGATGCCGTCGGACGCGTTTACGATGCTATCGGCAGGATCGAAACCTATGCCGATCTGCGCGACCTGACGCGGCTGCTGGCCGATTCGGCGAAGACCGCAGAGCGCAAGCAAGCGGCGGCATAGCTAGCCTAGCTGGCGGCGCATTGCCTTGTCTCTGAGCGCGTCGCGCAGATCGCCGAGCGCGTCGCGCCGATCTTCGAGCTGTTATTCCTTCTTCATCCCGGCGTCCTGCGCGACCTTGGCCCACTTGGCAATGTCCTGCGGCACGAACGTGCGCATCTCGGCCGGTGTGCGCATCGCGATCTCGGCGCCGTCGGTCGCGAGCCGCTTCTGCGTTTCGGGCAGCTTCTGGATGGTCGCGATCTCGCTGTTGAGCTTGGTCAGGATCGCCTGGGGCGTGCCCGAACGCAGGCCCCAGGCCCACCAGATCGAAGCCTGATAGCTCGGCATTCCGGCTTCCGCCGTGGTGGGAACATCGGGGAATACCGGCGAGCGCTTGTCGGCCGCGATTGCGAGCGCGCGCACCTTGCCCGAGCGCACGAAGGCGCCGCCGGTCGGGATGGTCGCGATCGCGAGGTGTGCCTGTCCGGAGATCACATCGACAAGCGCCGGTGCGCCGCCCTTGTAGAGCGCGATGACGCCGTCGAACCCGGCCTGGCTGCGGAACATCGCCGATACGAAATGCATGAAGCCGCCGGCCGATGCGATGGTGATGTAGTTCGGTTTCGATCTTGCCAGCGCGACCAGCTCCTGCAGCGATTTCACCGGCATCGAGGCGTTCACCGTGACGAGCACCGGGCCCGAGCCGAGCATCGTGGCCCAGTCGAAATCCTTGATCGGGTCGTAGGGCATCTTGAACACCGCCGGGTTCATCGTGAAAGCGGTGGACGTCATGAGCATGGTATAGCCGTCGGCATTCGATTTGGCCACCATGTCGGTGCCGATCATGCCTTGCGCGCCGGGACGATTGTCGACCACGACCTGTTGGCCGAGTCGCTCGGCGAGCTTGGCCCCGAAGTAGCGCGCCAGAATGTCGTTGCTGCCCCCGGGTGCTTGTGGAACGATGAGGCGGATCGCCTTGCTGGGATAAACCGGCGAATTCGCCGCCCGTGCATGTTGTGGTAGTGCCGCGGCGAGAACTGCTGCGCAGGCGAGGATAGGGACTGCGTACTTCGGCCTCATCGTGATTTTCTCCGGCAGTGTGAACGGCCCCAATCGGCGCCGCCAGCGTACACCGAACCGGACAGGGTCACAACGATGCGATGCGAGCCATGGGGATGCGCGCGGGCCGGCTTCGCGGAGGGTCCTCGCGCCGCGCTCTGTGCTATCTTTTCGAGCAGGATTTCTTCCTGCAACGCTTCGATTCCGCCGCCGCCATGCAAACTTGCCGCCGCCGAAATGCGGCCCGGAGCGCGGCGGCGGCTACCGATCGTGCGGGAATTTCACTCGGGAGTCGAAGATGGCGGGATACGGGAGTGCGCAATGAGTGATGAGACGACACGCAAGCAACGCTTGCCGCTGGAGGGCGTTCGCGTCCTGGAGCTGAGCCACATCGTCGCCGGCCCGAGCGGCGGCATGATCCTCGCAGACCTGGGCGCCGACGTGATCAAGATCGAGCACCCGGACAGCGGCGACACCAGCCGCGGCAGCGGCAACAACGGGGCAACGTTCTTCACCTACAACCGCAACAAGAAGTACCTCGCGCTCGATCTGCGGCAGCCGAAGGGCAAGGCGATCTTCGAGCGCCTGGTGAAGAACGCCGACGTGGTCTTCAACAACTTCGCGCCGGGCGCGCTCGATCGGCTCGGCCTTGGCTACGAATGGGGGCGCTCGATCAATCCGCGCATCATCTATTGCGCCGTGAAAGGATTTCTTCCGGGGCCTTTCGGCGACCGGCCTTATCTCGACGAGCTCGCGCAGATGGCGGGAGGGCTCGCGTTCCTGACCGGATTGAAGGATCTGCCGCTGCGCGCCGGGGCGTCGGTGACCGATATCGGCGCCGCGACCTATGGGGCACTCGCCGTAGTGGCCGCGCTTTTCAGGCGCCATAGCACCGGCATCGGCGAGTCGATCGAAGCCGGCTTGTACGAAACCGTCGTGTTCTGGGTGGGGCAGGCGATCACCACGGCGCAGATGACCGGCAAGGACGCCATGCCGCGCGGCGAGCGCACGAGCAGCGGGATGGACGACAAGATGGGCTGGGGCGTCTATCGCCTGTTTCCAACCAAGGATGGCTCGCAGGTCTTCATCGCGGTCACCGGCAACCGGCACTGGACGGCATTGTGCGACTTGCTGGGTTTCGACGACTGGAGGGATTCGCCGGAGTTCAACACCAACCGCAAACGCTCGGCACAGAAAGGCCGCCTGGCCGAGCGCATCAAGGCGGCGGTGTTGCAATACGATTTCGCCGACATTACGCGCAAGCTCGGCGAGCATCGCATTCCCTATGCGCCCGTCAATACGCCGATGACGCTTCTGAGCGAACAGCACCTCAACGAAGCCCGGCGCTGGCTCGGGCTGGACGTCGCCGGGCACAAGCTGAAAGTTTCGAAGCTGCCGATCGCGATGAGCCAGACGCAGGAATTCGAAGTGCGCGAGCAGCCCGGAACGATCGGCAACCATACCGACAGCATCCTCGCCGGGATCGGCTATTCGGCGGCCGAGATCGAAGCGCTAAAGGCCGAGAAGGTGGTGGCGACGACGGGCAGGATGCTGACCGATCTGCCGGGGGAGGCTTCGTAAGTCGAGCCGTCATTCCCGCAAAAGCGGGAATCCAGGAACGCTTCGCCGCTGCCGCGCAGGCGGAAGCCCAGAGAATCCGGCCGGATCCTGGGTTCCCGTTTTCACGGGAACGACGGCTGGTGCGCTTAGTTCCTGGGTTCCCGTTTTCACGGGAACGACGTCTGATCTAGGCCATAGTCCCGACCTTCTCCGCCGGCACCATGTCCATCTCGGCGAGCGCCATCACCTCCTGCGCGGTGAAGCCGGGCGCGACTTCCTCCAGCACGAAGCGCCCATTCACCCAGTGCAGCAGCGCGAGGTCGGTGACCACGTAGTCGACGCAGCCCTCGCCCGTCAGCGGATAGGCGCACTTGCGCTTGAGCTTCGGGCGTCCCTTGCTGTCGCAATGCTCCATCACGATGATGAGTTGCTTGGCCCCCGAGATGAGGTCCATCGCGCCGCCGATGCCGCCGTGGCGCGCGTCGCTCGTGCTCCAGTTGGCGACATTGGCGTACTGATCGACTTCGTAGGCACCGAGGATCACGCTGTCGATCTTGCCCCCGCGCGCCATCTCGAACGAGCTCACGCTGTCGAAGAACGAGGCGCCGGGGTTCAGCGCGACGAACTGGCCGCTCGCGTTGTAGATGTCCAGATCGATGTCGTCACCCGAGACCATCTTGCCGTAGCCGAGTACGCCGTTCTCGGCGTGCAGGATCACGTCGCGGCCTTCGAGGAAATTCGACACCTGGGTCGGAATGCCGGTGCCGAGGTTGACGTAGCTGCCTTCCTTGACCAGCCCCGCGGCGCGCTTGCCGATACCGGCGCGGGTGAGGGCGGGCTTGCCGTTGTAATTCTTCGCCGTGTCCGGCGCTCGGCGCGGCGTGCGCCGCAGCGCCTCGGTGTCCATCGGCACAGTCGCCTTCACCACGCGCGAGACGAAGA
>JBOIEI010000459.1:0-2082 GCA_050741055.1 Burkholderiales bacterium
GCATAGAAGCGCACGGCGTTGTCCCAGAACAGCCTGCGCTTGCGCGGCTCGGCCATGTCCCAGCCGAGCACCAGCTCGACCGACTTGGGAAAATGGCTCTCGCCGTGGGGGTAGTCCGAGGCGTACATCAAGACGCCGTCGCCGACGAGATCGGCCACCGCGTTGGTCAGCGGCGCCCCCTCGGGAATCTCGATGCTCTGGAAGTAACGACCGCTCCGCACGTACTCGCTGGGCCTCGCGCGAAGCTTCGGCAGCGCGGCCGCGATGGTCTGGGCGTGCTCGTCGAGTCGAGCCATCCAGAACGGCAACCAGCCGTGGCCCGCCTCCAGCGTTGCGAGGCGAAGCCTGGGGTAGCGATCCAGGAGTCCGCCGCCGATCAGCGCCGCCATGTTGCGCATGCCGCACCAGGGATGCGCGGCCGAGCGCTGGATGAAGAGGTTTTCCCAGGTATCGAGGCCGCCCGGTGCGTACGGCGGCATGACCGTGAAGGTATGGAGCACCACGGCCAGATCGTGCTCGGCCGCCTCGGCCCAGATCGGTTCGAAGTCCGGATGATCGATCGGCGTGCCGTAGGGCGCGTACAGCATCACGCCCCAGGCCCAACGCGACTTGCCCCAGCGGCGGACCTCCTCGACGCTGCCCGGCACGTCGCGCCCACACGCGAGGATCACGCCGCCCAGGCGCTCGGGATAGGCGCCGCAGTAATCCTGCATCCAGCGGTGATACGTGCGATACATGCCCATTTCCAGCGCGACATCCTCTCCGGCTGTCCAGGTGCCGAACCAGCCCGACGGCAGCGTGAGATTCACGTCCACGCCTTCGTAGTCCATGTCCTTGATGCGCTCGGCGGGATCGTGGTCGACGCGCGGCGAAGGATCGCGCTCGCGCTTCACACCCGTGAACCCCGCCATGTAGCCCGCAGGCGCCTGATCGGCTTTGGCGTCGCCGAGCCTGCGGCGATAGAGGCGTTGTCCTTTGGCGTAAGTGACATGGCCTTTCGGGTTGCTGCGCTTAAACTCCTCCCAGCCGGAGAGCCGTGACTTTTCTTGAGCGGTGAGGTAGTTCTCCAGCACCTCCATGAAGGGTCCTACGTGGGTATCGGAATCGAAAATTTTGTAGCCGTTCTTCGCCATCGTCTGGCCTCCAGTGAGCCGTATCTATCGTCCAACCATCGGTCACGCCGGTCGCGTGAGTCTAGTCCAGCTTGCCCAGCTAGCGATGCGCGCGCGCCGGAAATGCATGTTCAAGGTGTAGTCAGGCAAGAACCAGCAAGCGCGGGATCGCCGTCACGTCGGGCATCGCCTCGAGGCGCCAGAGCGCCTCGAGAGCCGCGTTCGCCCGTCTCGCACCGAGCACGCCCTCGGTCAGCGCGAGGAACTTGTCGGAAATCTCCGCATCCGTTTTCGGCTGGGACAGGTCGCCCTTGTCCCCGCCTGCTTCGCCGACGACGCAGCCGCCGTCGCGAAGCCGTACCGTCACCCGGGTGCAATGCATCACCGGTACGCGTTCGTACGCGGCAGTAAAGGCGTCGTCGGCGACCACCTCGATCTTCGGCAGCAACGCGCGCAGCCGCGGATCGCGCAAGCGAGCGTCACCGAACGACGCGGGCGTCAGCCGCTTGTCGATGAGCGTGGCGGCTACGACATAAGGAATGCTGTGATCGGCCGTTTCGCGCGAATCGGGATTCCAGTGATGCTCGCCCGTGCCCATTCCGGTTTTCGCCCGCTCGTAGACTTCCACGCGCACCTGCTCGATCTGCTCCACTTCCATGAGCTTCGCGGCCGCTTTCTCCGCGGCGAGAATGGACGAGATCGTGGTTGCGCACGAGGCGCGCGGCTTGATCAGCGTATCGTGGATCCTGAATGCGGCATCGCGGCCACCGAACGTCTCGAGCGAGAAGGTCCGCCTCGCAACATGGTTGCACCACCCGGCCTTGCCCTCGAAGGGCGAATGCGCGCCTTTCATCCCCGCTTGCGCGAGCAGTGCTGCGAACACGCCTGCCCGTCCCGCCTGCCCCGCTGCAACGGCTTTCCACATCGTCAGGTGACCGGTGCGCGCCTGGTTCAGTGCGTTGTTCGGCAC
>JBOIEI010000460.1:0-1956 GCA_050741055.1 Burkholderiales bacterium
CTCCCACGGTTGCGCGCATTCCTTCACATAAGGATAGTAGGTGTTCGACTCGCGACAGAAGTACCAGTAGCCCGGAGCGCTCTCCTGCGCAACCCGGTCGGCGCGCTCGATATAGACGCGCGGCGTAGGCGGCACCACGATCGCCGATGGATACGCATACGGATAGGGGTACGAATACGGGAATGCCGGGCCGGGGTACCAGAGCGGGCCACCGAAGACGAAGCCGAGATGAAGCCGCGAGCCATGCGAATGGTGGTGGTGGCGGTGGTGGTGGCCGCGGCGACCTCCATCCGACCAGGCAGCGGCGCTCGTCAGCAGTGTGGCCAGTGCGGCGAGTCCAACGGCAAAAAGTCTCAACGATCGCATGAGTTTCTGTTCCTCTGCCAGGACCGGCGCGCCATGGGGCTCGACATCAGTTTCGAAATCAGCCCCTGCCAAACCGCGGCTCGCGGGCTCGAAAGCAGCCCGCCAACAGCGGCGACTGGCGGGTCCGAGACGCAGCTCGCCAAAAGCGGCGGCGGACTGTCTTTCGCGCAGGCGTCAAGCTAACGTTGCACGATCGATGCCCCAGAAGCCCGGGACGAAGATTATGCGCGCAACGCCGAGCAAGGCCGTTAGGAAGTAGTAACACTTTGTAAACGCTGCGCGCCGCGCCGTCTGGGCGCTACACCCCGGGGCAGCCCTCGTTGCCGCGCTGCGCTCGCAGAGCCATGACCCGGTCAGGGCGGGCCGTGCCGGTCGAGCCCATAGAAGCGCATCAGCTCGTCCACGCGCTCGCGCGGCGGCCGGCGGCGGAAATAACCCTTCCTGCTTTGCATCACGCCGCTGGCGCGGCGCAGGTCGACGAGCGACTCGGCCATCTTGATCGTCGCTCCGATCGAGTCCAGCACCGGACAATCATCGACCCGATTGATCCCGTTCAGGGCAAGCAGCACGTTGAGCGGCGCCTCCCCCGGAATGATCACGTCGGCCCCTTCGCGGATCAGCGCTCGGGCAGCGGCGGTGAAGCGCTCGATCAACGGTGCGGGATTCGCGAACCCCGCCAACACGTCGTGAAAGCCGAATCCAGCTGGCCGGGACGCGGCGCAACGGCTGCTCAGACCGTAGCGCTCGACGTTCGCGGCGATGAGCTCGGGGAAGTCCTCGATGAAGGTGATGACGCCGAAACGGGCGCCGAGCATGCAGGCGGTGAGCATCGCGCTTTCGCCGTAGGCGACGACCGGAATGTCGACCACTTGGCGTGACTCCGGTAAGCCCACGTCCGGGATGCTCATGATCGCAAGCGCGTCGAACCCCTGGCGCTCGGCCGCCAGCGCGGCCGCGATGAACTGTCCGGCATGCAGGTGCTGGGCGACGTGGTGGCGGATGTCGGTTCCCGGATATTCCGTCTCGTAGGTGCCGGGCAGCATGCCGTGCATCACGACCTCGGTATCGGCCCTTGCGACGCGACGGAAATGGGCCACCAAGGCCGCCTCGTAGGCGGGCAAGTCGGACAGCACGGTGAAGCTCTGATGCCAGATGCGTAGGGTCATGGTGCTCGCCTTGGGGGTATTGGGTTGATCGCCGGCGCATCGCCGGGACCACAACGCGGTTGGCCTCTTGCGCGTCGATTCTTTGCGCATCGCTTTCTTGCGCATCGCTTCTTTGCGCATCGTCGTATCGCCGCGAGCTCGAACCGGTGTGGCGAGTGTACTGAGCGACGCTTTGCGAGTAAAACGACTACGGCTGCGACGGTCGCGTTGCACGAGCCGTCTCGGGCGGAGCGTAGAATGTTTCGCACAGGCCGGCTCGGTTGCCCTGGCCTTGTGCATGTTCATGCAGCGTGGAGAAATCGCGTGGCGATCGAATCGCATGCCTTCGACGTCGTGGTGGCCGGATGCGGTATCGCGGGCCTCTCTGCCGCGGTCAGTGCGCTGGAGGAAGGCGCCAGCGTGGCGATCATCGAGCGCGCGCCGC
>JBOIEI010000461.1:0-5993 GCA_050741055.1 Burkholderiales bacterium
TGCTCGCACCGGTCCAGCATCACCAGGCGGGCGGCGTTGATCGCCGCCGATGCTTCAGCCAGACGAATCTGCACCGGCGCATAGTCGGCCACGCGGGTGGCGGAATACGCCGCCAACCGGTTGGCCGTCTCGGCGGTAAAGCTCGCGACCGCGCCTTCGGCGATACCGAGCGACGTGCCCGCGACCACATAGGGAAACATGTCGAACACGGGAAGCCGGTAGAGCGCCCCGGGATTGACGGCTGATCCCGGAGTCGCGCCGCCACGCGCGTCGGAAACCGCGAGCGTGCGATAAGCCGCCACGAAGATGTCCTGAACTTCGATGTCCTTGCTGCCGGTACCCTTGAGGCCCGCGGCGAACCAGGTGTCGATTGGCCGGTAATCGGACTGGGGCACGAGGAACATCCGGTACTCGCCTTCGCCGCTCGCCTCGTCGTGCACCACGGCGCCCAGCATCGACCAGCGGCTCGGGTCGATGCCGCTGGAGAACTTCCACCGGCCCGAAAGACGGTAGCCACCGTCGACGCGGTACGCATGACCTGCAGGGAAAACGAAGGCGGAGGCAATCAGCGTATCCGCCGACTCGTCCCAGATCTCGTCCTGTGCTTTCGGATCCCACATTGCCAGCATCCAATGATGACTGGCGAGATTCGCATAGACCCACGCTGTCGAGCCGCAACCTTGGCCAATGAGGGCACAGACTTCGACCAGGGTTCGAAACGGTAGCTCCGAGCCGCCCACTCGCTGTGGCTGCAGGATACGGAACAGCCCGGTCGCATGCAGCTCTTGGAGCGTCTCCGGCGGCAGCTGGCGCAGCGCCTCGGTCTTGGCGGTGCGCTCCTTGAGCTCGGGGACGAGCCGGCGCGCGCGCTCCAGCGCGTCCTCGCGATCGAGCGCCGGTTGCGGTTCCAGTGCTTGCATCATGCGCTCACCTCGTTGCCTCGACCGAATGCAATCGGGGCGTTGCCGGAGTCGGAGCCGCCGGCCTGGCTCAAAGCCCCGCGCGGTTGCGTCCCTTGACGGCCGGGTTGACCACATTGAGCGGCCACTCGCCGCGCAGCACGCGCCGGACCTCGTTCGGCGCGCCCGCCTGCAGTCCCTTCATCGCCTGTTCGCTGTACCACGCGACATGGGGGTTCACGATCACGTTGTCGCGCCCGCGCAGCGGATGCGGATTCGGCAGCGGCTCGGGATCGGTCGTGTCCAGCGCGCAGCCTGCAAGCTTGCGTGCATCGAGCGCGCGCACCAGCGCCGGGGTATCGACGATCGGGCCACGCGAGCAGTTGACCAGGAAGGCGCTCGGCTTCATGCACGCGAACAGCGCGTCGTTGAACATGCCGCGCGTCTGAGGTGTGAGCGGCGGGTGTAGCGAGACGATGTCGGCCTGCGCGAGCAACGCCTCGAGCTCGCTCGGCGCGCCGGGAATCCCGGCCGGCGTCTCGCGCACGAAGGGATCGTGGTAGAGGACGCGCATGCCGAACGCACCCGCGCGCAGCGCGACCTGGCGCGCGATGTTGCCGAATCCCACCAGCCCCAGCGTGCTGCCGACGAGACGGAAAAGCGGCTTTCCGGGCGGCACCTCCCAGCGCCCGTCGCGCACCAGCCGATCGTAGAACACCACCTTGCGGGCGCAGGCGAGCACCATTGCCATGGCATGCTCGGCCACTTCTTCGATGCAGTAGGTGGGATTGTTGGTGACGATGATGCCGGACGCCGTGGCCGCTTCCAGGTCGATGGTGTCGACGCCGATGCCGTAGCGGGCGATCAGCCTGCACCTGGGCATCTGCGCCATCACCTCGGCCGTGATCGGGCCGGCATAGGTATTGAGCAGCGCATCGCAGTCGGCGGCTTGCGCGACGAATTCGTCCGGCTTCTTGGTTTGCAGCGCGGTCAATTGCGCAACCTCGTCCAGGATCTCGTGCTCGACCGCGAGCGAGTCCCAGACGTAGTCCGTCAACACCACCTTCGCCTTGTCGCTCATGTTCTCTCTCGTGTCACGCGCCTGCGTAGATCTCGGCGTTCCAGCAATTCGGCGGCCGATGTCCCGCCACGATGGCAGCCACGTTGCCGACCACCACATCGGCCATTGCAGCGCGCAGCCGTACCGTCGCGCTGCCCATGTGCGCCGTCACCACCACGTTGGGAAGCGCAAGCAGGCGAGGATCGATGTCGGGCTCGGTCTCGAACACATCCAGGCCCGCGCCGGCGATCTTCCCGTTCTCCAACGCCGCGATGAGCGCTTGTTCGTCGACGACCGGCCCGCGCGCTGCGTTGATGAGGAAGGCATGCGGCTGCAGCAGCGACAGCGCGCGTGCATCGATCAGGTGGTGCGTCTTTTCAGTGAGCGCGACGTGCAGCGACAAGAAGTCGGAGCGCCGTAGCACGTCGTCGAAGCCGACCCAGGTGAGGTTCAGCTCTCGCTCCTGCTCCGGGGAGAGACGCCTGGGATCATGGTACAGCACCGGCATCTTGAATCCGAGCGCGCGCCGGGCCATTTCCCGACCCACGCCGCCGGCACCCAGGATGCCGAGCGTGCGCCCGGAGACATCCGCGCCCGTGAAATACATCGATTGCGCACCGGGAATGATGCCTTGGCGCGCCTTGCGATCGGATTCGGAGACCCGCCGCGCAACCGTCATCAGCAGCGCCCAGGCGAGGTCCGCGGTCGAATCGTCGAGCAGCGCGGACGGGATGGTCGTCACCGGGATGCGGTGCGCGGTAGCCGCCGCCACATCGATGTTGGCCGGCGTGATCGTCATCGATGCGATGGCTCGCAGGGCCGGGTTGGCCGCGGTCACGGCAGCCGTGATCCGATCGTGCAGCAGGCAGAGCAGAATGTCGCAGCGTTCGACTGCGGCGATCAACTCCGGCTCGGTCGGGATGTGCAGCGGGTCGGGATTGAGATCGACCTCGCCCAGGGTGCGCAGGCGTTCCATCGCGCCGGGCGCGATCGGCTGGGTGATGTAAATCCTCGGACGCATGCTCGCTTGTCGGAGTTGCTTCGCGGCCGCTGCGGAAGGGTACGGAAAGCTGCGTTGATTCTATCGTCAATCCTTGCCTGCGGCACGGAGCGCCTCGACTCGCCTGAATGCCCGCGCGGGTATGACAGGGTCAGCCTGCCTGGCCGATCCAGCGCACGACGCCGGCCACGCCGTCCACCGCCATGCGGGCGCCGTCGGGAATGCGCTGCGTCGCTTCGTGCACGCCGAGCACCATCGGGATGCCGCGTTCGCGCGCGAGCGAGGCAAGGTGCGAGGTGCTACCGCCCAGCTCGGAGACGAGCCCGGCAACGCGCGGCAGCACCTGGCTCAGCGCAGGTCCCGCCACCTTGGTGACCAGGATGTCGCCCGGCGCAACACGGGCGAGCTCGCATTCGCAATTGACGACCACGGCGCGGCCTTCGCCCCAGCCGATGCCGGCCGGATGACCGTTGAGCCGCGGATGATGCAGCCACGCCTTGTCGGTCTCCTGCGCGGGGCGCATGTGCAGCGGGCGCGCCTGCAGCAGCTTGAACCCTGCGCCGTCGAGCGCCCACTCGATCTCGACCGGCATGTTCATGAGCTCGGCTATACGCTTCATCATCCGTCCGAGCTCGCTTGCCTGGGCCACATCGAGGCAGGGGGTGGTCATCAACGCCTTGGGCACGAGCTGCGCCATCGGCTCGGCCCGATGCACGCAGCCGACGCTATGGTCCTTGCGGCCGGCGATAGTTTCCAGCACCTCGCCCTCGGCGCTCAGCTGGTAACGGTCGGGCGTCACCTCGCCTTGCGCGATCGATGAGCCCAGCCCCCATGTGGCGCTCAGCAGCATGCCGCCGTCGGCCGTCTGGCTCATGCCGCCGCCGGCTGCGTGCGCGCTGATCAGCGGCTGCACCAGCACGGCCATCGCAGTATCCGCTGGGTCGAGCTCGTGTGTGGCCATGTAGCGCAGCGCCCGCGTCGCCCACAACGCGCCCCAGCACGCACGCACCGCGGTCATGAACTCCTGCTCGTCCTCGAGACCGAGAAAACTTTCGAACTGACCGGCGAAGCTCGCGCCCTCGCGATCCTCGACCAGGGCGGACGAGCGCACGACGAGCAGTGCGCCGGTTTCGTCGGCCAGGCGCCGGCGCGCTGCCAGCAGCGGCTCGAGGATCTCGGGGATGATGGGCTTGTCGAGCAGCCCCAGCTTCATGTCGAGCGCGTAGCGGCGAGCGCGCATTCCGTCTTCGGTGGCGAACGCGCTGCTTGCCGAATTCTCCAGCCCGAGGGCCTTGATCTGCGCGCGATACGCGTCCGCGGCAAGGCAGAAACCGCCCGGCACCGGAAAGCCCGCTCGCTTCAGCGCAGCCTGGTTGGCGGACTTGGGGCCGACGCGGCTCGTCTCGCAGGATTCCGGCGCGCCGAGCTCGATGATGTAATTGGACACCCTTTTAGCGGCCGGCGAGGGTGGAATAGCCCGGCATCGGATCCACGACGGTGATATGCTCCACCGGGAAGTTGGAAATGATCTCGATCTTGTCCTTGTGCACGATCAGCATCTCCTCGATGCGCACGCCCCACTGGTGCATCTTGCCGTGCTGGGTCTCCAGCGCGAAGACCATCCCTTCCTGTATGTCGATCGGATGGTCCAGCGACCAGATGCGCGAGATGACGGGCGGATCGTACTGCGCCAGTCCGAGCCCGTGGCCCCACAGGTTGGCGGCGGCCTGGTCCTCGTCCTTGTAACCCCAGGTGTCCATCGCCGAGGGCCATTTGGAGGCGATGTCGCGGGTGGTGGCGCCGACCTTCACTTCCTTGATCGAGTCGTACAGCCACTTGAGCGCCGTCGCGTACACGTCCTTCTGCTCCTGGGTCGGCTCCTTGCCCGCGCAGTAGGTGCGGTAGTAGCACGATTTGTAGCCGTTCCAGGTGAGCGCGGCGAGGTCCATGAAGACGATGTCGCCGGGTTTGACGATCCGATCCGAGAAGTTGCGCCAGTTGGGCCAGGTGTTCGGACCGGAAGAGACGATCACGTCCTCGACGTCTTCCATGCCGGGAATGTTGTAGAGATATTCCATGATGTGCGCGGTGAGCTGGTTTTCGGTGCGCCCGGGCTGCAGGAACTTCATGAACTCCCAGTGGGCCGCATCCCCGATCGCGCCGACCATGCGCAGGCATTCCTGCTCGTCGACGTTCTTCACGGCGCGCGCTTCCATCATCGGCGACATGCCGTCGGTCCACTCGATGCCCTCGTCCTTGAAGATCTGGATCATGTTGATGTCGATGAAGTCCACGCCCAGCTTCATGCCCGCGACGTTGCTCTTCTTCATCTCCTGCTTGATCGCATTGGTGAACTTGCGCACCTGCTGCAGCGACGCGGGACCGGCCGCGCCCTTGATCCAGGCGTAGGACCAGCGCACGTTCTCCTTCGGTATCCAGGGGGAATGGCGCTCGATCTGGAAACCGATGTCGCCTTGCTCGAACAGCACCGGCTTGTCGTCGCCGCACAACATGGCATAGCGCAGGCCGGGCTTGAGCCGGTTCCAGCCCGGCGTCAGCGTGCTGGTGACGTAGCGGACGTTCTCGTCGTACATGAGCAGCATCGCGCCCAGACCGTGTGCCTTCATGCGTTCGCGCGCGCGCTCGAGGCGGTAGTTGCGCAAGCGCTCCCAGTTGACCCGCTGTTGCCAATCCAGACCCACCATCCCGAAATTCGACACGTCGTTCCTCCAGTCAGGGCGATATCAGCAGCGGTACGGGCTGCGCCGTGCCGCTATCCGAAACGGGAAAAAATTGTAGCACGCGCCTGCGCCATGTCCGGACAAAAAAATTCAGGCGAAAAGCTCGATATCGTGCAGCTCCGGCTCGTCCTCGAGCGCGACCTCGTTCTCGATCAAACGGCCGCAGCCCGGGCAGAAGAACTGGCGGAAAACCGGCCGGGCATCGATGAATCGCGCCGGGTCGCCGACGATCGGATTGGCCGCTTCGATGGGCGCGTCGTAGCGGGCACAGGCGAGCGTGTAGTTGGCGCCGA
>JBOIEI010000462.1:0-5730 GCA_050741055.1 Burkholderiales bacterium
GCTTGGGTTATGGCTCGCGACTAACGCGCATGAGAATAACTCTCGTTTACGATAGGTGTCAATAGGCCGGTCCAATTCGGGGCCCGGGGGTCGCCGCTGGAGATCTGCGGTTGGATCTTGCAATCCTGGATGACATGCATCGGTCCGACCTCGACGGCCTGGAAGTCAGTCTTGCATCTTGCGTGTCAACGATCGTGTGGTCAGATCTCTCATCCTGCATGTCGGCGTACGATTCAACACCTGACCTCGCCGTTTCGCTTTCATCTCGACGCAAGATGCAAGACCTGGCCCACCGCCGTTTCGCCCCATCTCGGCGCACGATGCAAGACCTGACCCGAATGGCACTTACTTCTATGTAAGTGCCATTCAGACATGACCCCGCCGTTTCGCTTTATTGCTCACTTAAATGCGAACAGTTATCATTCATTTACCTGATGCGGCTGCGCCTTCGTGCGGTTCGCTTCGCGTCCGCCAGCCAGCCAGTCGATCGCTAGCCAGCCCGCGGCAGAGAGCCCGATTTCGATTCGTCCGGAATGCCTCATGCCGTTGACCGCTGCGTCCTGCCGCCGCATCGCCGTAACCGCAGCCGTCGTCCTGCACGCCTGCGCCGTGATCGGTGCGCTTACCTTGCGGCCCGCCGCCGCGCCAGAAATAGTGTTGCCGCAACCGATCGCGGTGCAATGGATCGAACCGCCTCGGATCGAGCCGCCGAAACCAATCCCGGTGGCGCCGCCTCCGCCGCCCAAGCGCAAACCGGTACCAAAGCCACCCAAACCCAAAGTAGTGCGGCCGCAGCCTGCGCCCGTGATTGCTGCCGCGGAAGCGCCACCGGTGCCGGAAGCCCCGGTCGTCGAGCCGCCTCCACCCGTGCCGCCGGCGCCCGTGACAGTGCCCACACCGCCAGCGCCGGCGCCCGCTCCCGCGCCGGCACCGCCACCACCAGTCGTGGAACCACGCTTCGACGCCGCTTACCTGAAAAACCCGGCGCCGCCCTATCCCGCGCAATCGCGCCGGCTGGGCGAAACGGGACGCGTGGTCCTGCGCGTGCTGGTCACCGCCGCCGGTACGCCGGAACGCGTCGAGCTGCGCACCTCCAGCGGCTCGCGGCGGCTCGATGGCGCGGCGCTCAAAACCGTTCAGCGCTGGAAATTCATCCCCGCGCGACAGGGCGACACGCCGGTGTCGGCGTGGGTCCTCATTCCCATCCTCTTCACCCTGGAAGGCTAGACCATGCAACCGGTGCAAGACCTCGGCATCGCCCACTTCCTCGCGCACGCGGACCCGCTCGGCCGCGGCATCCTCGTCGTGCTGCTGACGATGTCGCTGCTGTCGTGGTATCTCATTATCAGCCGCGCGCTCATTCACTTTCTCCACTGGTGGCGCGGCGAGAAGTTCTCGCGCGCGTTGTCACGGATCGACTCGCTGCCCGCGCTTGCGCACTACCTCGAGCAGCATCCAAGCACCGACCCGCTCACCGCGCTCGCAGCCGCCGGCGTGGACGCAGGTCGCAAGTATGAAGCCCTGCGCCGAAGCCGCGGCAACGACGATCCGACGCCGGCGGAGCTTCTGGTGCGCGACTTCGACGACGCGGTCGCGGCGGCCGGAACGCGGATCGAGGGCGGACTCATCGTGCTGGCCTCGGTCGGCAGCTCCGCCCCCTACATCGGGCTGCTCGGAACGGTGTGGGGTGTCTACCACGCCTTGGTGAGCATCGGGCTTTCCGGCCAGGGCACGCTCGACAAGGTCGCGGGTCCCGTGGGCGAAGCGCTCATCATGACGGCGCTGGGTCTTGCGGTCGCGATTCCGGCCGTGCTCGGCTACAACGGCCTGGTGCGCGCCAACCGCGTCACGATGGGGCGGATCACGAGCCTCGCCAACCGGCTCATCCGCACCATCACGACCGGCGAGCCGCCGGCGAGCGCCGGAGCTGCGCGGCCCGGCGCCGGCGCAACGCACCCGGCCGCGAGCGGAGCGCTCTGACATGGCGCTTTCGATCAAGGACAAGGGCACGTCGGGCGCGCCGCTGGCGGAGATCAACATGATCCCGCTGATCGACGTCATGCTGGTGCTGCTGGTGATCTTCATCGTCACGGCACCTTTGCTCACCCATGCCGTGCGCATCGATCTGCCGCGAGTATCGACCGACCCGATCGTGAAGAAGTCCGAGGTGGTCGCGCTTGCAATCGACGCGGCCGGAGACACGTTCTGGAACGGCGAGCGTATCGAGGAGACTGAGCTGAAAGTGAGGCTGGGCGACGCGGCGAAGCGCGAACCTCAGCCCGAACTGCACCTGAGCGTCGATCGCACCACGCAGTATCAGGTGGTCGCCGAAGTCATGGGCGCTGCCTCGAAGGCAGGGCTTACCCGCATCGGCTTCATCTCCGATCCGCGCGAAGAAGGGAAATAGCAGCGCGGTTGCCGCTGCCTCGCTACGGCTCGGCCCACATGCGCAGCAGGTTGTGATACACGCCGGTGAGGGAGACGAGCGCCGCTTCGTTCGACGCCGCCTGCGTCATCTTGATGATCGCCATGTCGAGATCGAACAGCAGCGTGCGCTGCGCGTCGTCGCGGATCATGCTCTGGATCCAGAAAAACGAGGCCACGCGTGCCCCGCGCGTGATCGGCGCAACCCGGTGCAGGCTCGCAGCCGGGTAGAGCACCATGTCGCCCGCCGGCAGCTTCACGCTCTGCACCCCGTAGGTATCTTCGACCAGCAGCTCGCCGCCGTCGTAGCTGTCGGGCTCGACCAGGAACAGGGTCGCCGAAAGGTCGGTGCGGATGCGCACCGGCTGCACCGGATGCGCACGGATTGCCGCATCGACGTGGTTGCCGAACGTCATGCCCGGCCCGTAGCGGTTGAACAGCGGCGGAAACACCTGCTTCGGCAGCGCAGCCGAAAAGAACAGCGGACTGCGTGCCAGCGCCTGCAGGATGCGCTCGCCGAGCTCGCGCGCCTCGGCGCCGTCCTCGGGCAGCTGCTCGTTGTACTTCGCCTGCGCGGACTGGTGCCCCGAGGTTGCGTTGCCGTCGACCCAGCGCGCCTGCGCCAGCACCGCGCGAAAATGCGCGAGCTCTTCGGCGCCGAGGACCTTGGGAACGTGCAGCAGCATGCTCAGAAGTTATAGCGCAGCGTCACCGTGGCGGCTCGCGGCATGCCGGGCAGCACGCGGTTGGGCGAATTGTTGTAGCCGCCCAGATAGTAGGTCTTGTCGAAGATATTGTAGAGGTTGAGCCGCACTTCGTACTTGCGCTGCACGTAGGCCACGGTCGCATCGAACACGGCGTAGCCAGGCGCTTCGCCGATGTTGGAATCGGTGAGGTTGAAGCCGGAGTTGGCGACCACCCCGCCACCGACCTCCCAGCCGCCACCCAGACGATACGTCGTCCAGACGCTTCCCTGCGCATCGGGTACGCCCAACGGCGTGTTCCCCTCGTTCACATTGGCACGCACGATCTTGCCATGGTTGAACGCTACGCCGCTCAGGATCTCCCAGTTCGACGTGATGTGACCGGCAAGCTCGAACTCAATGCCCTGAACGCGCCGCTTGCCGGCGAGCTCGAGCACCTCGGTGATCGAATTCTCGATCCGCTGATTGGTCTTCTCGGTGCGGAAAATCGCCGTGCGCAGCTGCATCCCCGGCGTGATGTCCCAGTGCGCGCCGACCTCGTAGTTGCGATTCTCCTCGGGGTCGAGGTTGAGCGTATCGGCATTCAGGCTGGTCGAGGTGCCCCCGTAGACGCCGAGCTCGCCCGAGGGGTTGTACGAGTTGGCGACCGACACGTAATACGACTGACGTTGCGTAGGCTGCCAGATGAGGCCAACTCGCCCCGACACCATGTTGTCCTTGCGGCTGAACGGTCCGCCGGTCGGCGTCGGCTGCCCGGTCGCATCGACGGTTTTCACGTCCGTCTTGTAACGTTCCCAGCGCAGTCCCACGAGCGCCTTCCACTGCTCGGAGAGCTCCAGCTGGTCCTGCACGTAGAACGCCAGCGTCTTGCCTTCGCCCAGCGCGCGCGTGTCCGGCGTCTTGGTGTACGACAACCGGGTGTACGGGTCCGGATCGAGGAACGGCGTGAGCGCGGAAGGCGCCTGAGTTCCCGGGGTGTTGGGATCGGCATCGAGCGCGTAGCGGGAGCGGTCGATGCGCTCGCGCCCGAGCTCCATGCCGGTGATCATGGTATGGCGCACGCTGCCCGTGCCGAACTTCCAGGTGAGATCGGTCTGGTTGAAGATGGTGTCGTCGTCGTTGTTGCGGTTGCGGCCGGTATCGTGCCGGCGTCTTACCATCAGCAGGTCGAGCGGCGTTGCGGGCGTGACCGGGTTACCGTTTGCGTCGAAATTGTGCAGCGTCCCGATGCTCGCCTCCATGTCGCGCTTGAACTTCGCCACCCGCAACGTGTTGTGGATGCTCAGCGTCTGGTTGACGCGGTGGTCGATGCGCGCGGTCGCTATGTGTGTCTCGTGCTCGGTGAAGTCGTGATGGGCGAAGCCGTAGTATTTGCGCGGCGACACCGGCGGCATCCTGGCGTCGCCGCCCGTGGCATTCGACGTGAGCGTCGGCTGGCCGTAGTCGGTGACGTCGTTGGTCTTGAGGTAGTAGTAGCTCAACGAGAACTCGGTGCCGGTGCCGATCCCGAGCCGCAGGCTGGGCGCGAAGCCGCGCTTGTCGACGTCCTGCGGATAACGGAAGCTGCCCGACTCTTCCGCCAGCGCGACCAGGCGGATCGCGGAGTTCTCCCCGATTTTCACGTTGAGGTCACCGGTGAGCCGTTTCTGGTCGAAGGAACCGAACTGGAACGCGACCTCCTTGCGCGGGAGCAGGTCGGCCGACTTGCTGATCTGGTTCAACACCCCGCCGCTGCCGCCGCGGCCGAACAGCAGTGCCGACGGCCCCTTGAGCACTTCCACCGTCTCGGTTGCGAACAGATCCCGGTTGTACTCGCCCAGATCGCGCATGCCGTCGATGTAGGTGTCGGCGTTGAGAGGAAAGCCGCGCAGATACACGACCTGGTTGTTCTGCGTGCCGCCTTCGGGCGCCGCATAGCTGATGCCGGGAACGGTGCGCAGCACGTCCTGCAGGTTGGTGGCGCCGCGCTGCTTGATCACCTCCTGCGGAATCGAATTGATGAACTGCGGGATGTCGCGCAGCGGCGTCTCGGTGCGGGTGGCCGAGCCGGTCGATTCGCGCCGGAAGCCTTCCTGCTCGCCCTGCACCCGGATCTCGGGAAGCTGAGTCGGCTGCGGTTGGGTTTGCGCGAGCGCGAACTGCGAGGTCGAGAACAATGCGATCACCGCGGCCGAAATGGGACGACGCTCGAGGCATGCCATGTCAATTCCTCTCCTGAATGCACTACGCAGGTTTGGCTGGCTGCCGTAAGGGTCGCTGGCTGCTGCGGCTGTCGGTTGTTGTTGAGGTGTAGGGCGATAGTCTTGTTCGAAAATCCCTCGACCGTTCAGGCCGTGAGAATCAGCTTGCCGTTGCTGGTCACGCGCAAGCGGTACTCGCGCTGGCCGTGGACGATCACCAACTCGGTGGTATTGCCGAACAGCTCGCCGCTCGCCACGCGCCGCACCGCGGGACGCGCATCCTGCGTTTGAGCGGACGACGGGCCCGATCCGGAGGCATCGGACGATGGATCGCGCGGGCCAGGTGAGCTTGGAATCATAAAGGAATGATAATTGTTCTTATTATCATCCGCAAGAAATTTGCTGGGCGAACGGGTCCGTGC
>JBOIEI010000463.1:0-2767 GCA_050741055.1 Burkholderiales bacterium
CTGCACGACCTTGACCGATTCGGCATGCAGCCGCGCGAGCACGGGCGGCGGGGTCTTGGCCGGCGCCGCCATGCCGATCCAGGAGCTGTGCACGTAGCCCGGCACGCCGGCCTCGGCGACCGTCGGCAGATCGGGCGCGGCCACCGAGCGCTTGGCGCCCGTTACGGCCAGGCCGCGCAGTTTGCCGGCGCGCACGTGCGGCAGCGCGGTGGAGATGGTGGCGAAATACAGGTGACACTGGCCCGCGAGCATGGCGGTGATCCCCGGCCCGCCGCCCTTATACGGCACGTGCGTCATGTTGGTCTTGGTCATGTAGCGGAAGAGCTCGGCCGCCATGTGGGTGCTGGTCGCGATGCCGCTGGAGGCATAGTTGAGCTCGCCGGGCTTCGCCTTGGCGAGCGCGATCACATCCTTGACCGATTTCGCGGGAACCGAGGGATGGACGACCAGCAGGTGTTGCAGATCCACGAGCTGGGTGATCGGGTCGAAATCGCGGACGACGTCGAACGGCAGCTTCTTGCGCACCGCCGGGCTGATGGAGAACGACGCCGCCACCACCAGCAGCGTGTAGCCGTCCGGCGTCGCGCGCGCAGCCAGCTCCGTGCCGTTCAGGCTGCCCGAACCGGGCCGGTTGTCGACCACGATGGTCTGGCCGAACACTTCGCTCAGCTCCTGCGCGACCACGCGCGCCACCTTGTCGGTCGAACCGCCTGCGCTCTGCGGCACGATGAAGCGGATAGGGCGGTCGGGATAGTTTTGCGCGTGAGCGGCGTTGGCGGCGAGCGCCACGCCGATGCAACCGAGCAGCATACGTGTGGTATGGGTCCTCATCGTTTTCTCCTCGTTGCTCGCCCGGCGAGATAGCGCGGACGGCCCTATGTCAAAGCGATAGCTCTGTGGATCGCTGGTGTTCTGAGTCCGGGATTCGTCGCTGCATCCCCGATCGTGTGCCTCGCGCCCGAGAATTGCTGGTTCACTCCGCGTCGTAACCCGGCGCCACGCGCGCATCGATGACGCAGACCTTGCCCTGCTCCACGGCTTCGACGCCGAGCCTGAGCGCCGCACCGATCTCCTCCGGTTTCTCCACCGGACCGATGCCGACGGCGCCCATGCTGCGCGCCATGGCCGCGATATCGACGTCCGGATCGCCGATATGCTGGCCGATCCAGCGATTCTCCGGCGGGCGGTCGCGCCCGATCGCGATCCGCTCCTGGTGGCGCTCGTCGTTGAAGAACGAGCGGTTGTTGCACACGATCATCAGGCACGGAATCTGGTAGTGGGTCGCGGTCCACACCGCGGTATTGCCCATGAGGAAGTCGCCGTCGCCGTGCAGCCCGATCGCAAGCCGTCCCGAGCCGCGCAGGGCAAGCCCCGCACCGACGGTGATACCGGGACCCGAGCCGACGCCCGCGCCGCCGTCGTAGCCGATGTAGTCGAGCGGATGGCGGAAGTGCGTATAGGCGCCGTTCCAGCCGAGCGGCAGGCGCGTGAAGCAGACCTCCTTGCCGGCAATCGCCTGGCGCAGGTTCTCGGCCACCACCGCCAGCGTCAACCCCTCGTCGGGCGCTTCGGATTTGGCGACCACCGTGAGCCTAGGCGGCGCCTCGCCACGGCGCGCACTGCAGGCGGCAAGCAGCTGCGGCACCGCGGCGTCCGGCTCGCACAACAGTTGCACGTCCGCGGGGGCGAGCGCGTGGTAATCGAAGTTCCAGCCGCGATGCGAATGCATGTCGCACGAGACCTGGATGACCTTGGCAGCGACCGGCTTGTCGCCCAGCGCCTGTTTGAGCGTTCCGCCGAGATCGAGCCAGTCGAGCGACAGGATCACGTCGGCGCTGGCAACCAGCGCGCGCACCTCGGCAGCCAGGCGATTGGCCGGCGGCGCGGCATGCAGGGGGTGATCGGTCGGGAACGCAGCGCCGACCTTGATCTGGGAGAGCACGCGCATGTTGAGCTTCTCGGCCAGCTGCACGCGCGCATTCCAGCCATCGAGGCTGCGCGAAACGCGCCCGGCCAGCATGATCGGATTGCGCGCGCCGGACAACAACGCAGCGGCCTGCGCAACCGCCTGCTGCGAGGGCTCGGCGGATGATGCCGCATAGCGCGACACGTCGGGCATCTGAGGCAGCTCGTCCAGCCTCTCTTCCTGGACCGCGCTGTCGAGATTCACGTACACCGGACCGCGAGGTGCAGTCTGCGCGATCTGCGCAGCGCGCAGGAGCGCCTCGACGGCTGCCGGCACGGAGCCCGGCTGGTTGTCCCACTTGGTGAAGTTGCGGATGAGGCCGCCCTGGTCCGAGCAGGTATGGATCCAGTCGATCCAGGGCCGGCGCTTGGCGGCATCCCAAGGCCCGGTGGCGCCGAGGATCAACACCGGCATGCGATCGCACCAGGCATCGAAGATCGGCATGCAGGCATGCATGAGGCCGACGTTCGCGTGCAGCGCAGCGGCCATCACCTTGTCCGAGGCCTTCGCGTAGCCCTGCGCGATCGACACCGCGGTCTCGTCGTGCAGGCACAGCAGCATCTGCGGTGCGCGATTGCCCAGGTAGTTGACCAGGCTGTCGTGCAGCCAGCGATAGCTCGCGCCGGGATTGAGCGCGATATAGGGAATATCGAGCGTGCGCAGCACCTCGGCGACGACGTCGCTGCCCCAGAAACCGGAATCGCCTCGGGTCGGCACCGGCGTGTCGTGGTGGATTGCAGATGACATGTGGTTTGCTCCTGGCGTTCACTCATTCACTATTCACTCAGTGCAGTCCACCGC
>JBOIEI010000464.1:0-2219 GCA_050741055.1 Burkholderiales bacterium
GCCGGTGGCAAGCGCGCTCATCGCGCTGGCCGAGCACCGTCCCATCACGGGCGCGGCGTTCCTGCACGCGTTCCTGCTCGGCGTCGATGTGGAATGCCGAGTGGGCAACGCTATCTCGCCGCAGCACTACGACCACGGCTGGCATATCACCGCAACCTGCGGCGTCCTGGGTGCAGCCGCAGCGGCCGCGAAAGCACTCGAGCTCGATGCGCGACAGATCGCGCAGGCGCTCGGCATCGCGGCCACACAGGCCGGCGGGCTGATGGAAATGCTCGGGACGATGTGCAAGAGCTACAACATGGGCCACGCGGCGCGCAACGGGCTGAGCGCGGCATTGCTCGCGGCGGCGGGATTCACCAGTTCCGAGCGCGCGCTCGAGGCGCCGCGCGGTTTCCTCAACGTGCTCGCGGCGCGCAGCGACCAATCCGAGATCACGGGCGAACTGGGGACGCGTTGGGAGATCATGCAAAACGCGTACAAGCCCTATCCCTGCGGAATCGTGATCCATCCCGTGATCGACGGGTGCCTGGACTTGCGCAAGGCGCACGGCATCGACCCGGCGGCGATCGCGCGGATCGACGTCGCCGTCAATCCGTTGGCCGATAAGCTATGCGGCCGGAAGGCGCCGCGCGATAGTCTCGAAGGGAAGTTGAGTCTCTATCATTCGACGGCTGTCGCGCTGTGCGATGGCGAGGCGGGCGTGGCCCAGTTTTTCGATGGGCGCGTGGTAGCTGCCGATGTGGTCGCGCTGCGCGAGAAGGTCTTCGTCGAGGTGGATGCCGGTATTTCCGCGGAACAGGCTCGCGTGCGGGTGGCGGTCAAGAACGGTCAGCCTTGCGAGACCTTCGTTGAGCAAGCGCGTGGCTCGCTGGGTCGTCCGATGACGGACGCCGAGCTGGAAGCGAAATTCCGCAGCCTCGCAGCCTTCGAGCTCGGGAAGGCACAGGTCGATCGGCTGGTCGAGGCGTGCTCGTCTCTCGAAAAGCTCCCCGACGCGTCGATCATCGCGCGCGGCAGTTGCGCATCGCAAACTTGATGGAGTCGCATATGAGTACTCACGAAAGGTTCATGGATCGGGCAATGGAGCTCGCCACGCAGGCCATGAAAGAGGGCAATCGTCCGGCTGGCTGCGTGATCGTGAAGGACGGAAAGATCGTCGGCGAGGGGCGCAATCTCGTTATAACCGAAACCGATCCGACAGCGCACGGCGAAGTCGTCGCGATCCGCCGCACGGCGCTCAACCTCGGAACCGTCGACCTCGCGGGCTGTACGCTGTACACATCAATGGAGCCGTGCCCCATGTGCTGCTGGGCAATGATGGATTCGAAGATCCGCCGCCTCGTGCTCGGCTGCCGCCACGCCGCCCTCAACCGCAAGGACATCGGCACGTATTCGGTCGAGACGCTGGTCGCCCTGACGGGGCGTCCGCTCGAGATCATCACGGGCGTGCGTGCTGCCGAATGCGAGGCGTTGCGCCGGAGCTGGCCGGGCTGGCGTGCGTTTCAGGGAGAGGCCTGACGAACGGCCACGCAGGCCACGCAGGCAAGCAGCCTCACTGCACCCGGATGCCCTTGTCCCGCACGAGCTTCGCCCATTTCTTCGATTCCGCGGAGACGAAAGCGGCGAAGTCCTCCACCGATGTGCCGGTGGCGACCAGGCCCGATTCGAGCAGCCGCTGCCTGACCTCGGGCATCTGCAGGACTTTGCGGATCTCGCTGTTCAGACGGCTCACGATCTCGCGCGGCGTTCCGCTTGGCACGAAGGTGCCGAACCAGAATACGGCCTCGTAGCCGGGCACCCCGGCCTCGGCGATCGTCGGGATCTGCGGCATCAGCTCGAAGCGCTGCTTGCTCGTCACGCCGAGTGGGCGCAGGCGTCCGCCCTTGATCGGCCCCACCGCGACGGCCATGGTCGCGATCATCATGTGGATCTCGCCGCCCACCAGCGCGACCATCGCCGGCGCACCGCCCTTGTACGAGACGTTCGTGAGCTTCGTGCGCGAGTGGCTCGCAAACAATTCTGTGGCGATGTAATCGGAGCCACCGGGGCCACTGGAGCCGTAGTTGAGGTCCCCCGGACGCGCTTTTGCAAGCGCGATCAGCTCCTTCACGGACTTCACCGGCAGGGAGGGGTGGACGACCAGCACATTGATCACGTCGACGGCAGGAGTCACCGGCGTCAAATCCCGCAGCGGGTCGAAGGCGAGCTTGCTGTAGATG
>JBOIEI010000465.1:0-4784 GCA_050741055.1 Burkholderiales bacterium
GTCGTGCGGGAGGCATCCGCGCGCGTCCGCTGCGCGATCCGCCTGAGCGCCCCGGTGGCGGCAGATACCCTGGCGGCGATCGACGGCGAGACGGTCGTGGCATTGGCCGGGGTCGAACGCCTGGATGGCGGCGCACAGGCCGCGCTGTTCGGCCTGTACAACCGGATACGCGAGGCGGCGGGCGCACTGGTGGTGGCAGGCGATGCGCCGCCCGCGCGCCTGCCGGTCCGGCCCGATCTGGCCACCCGCCTCGCCTGGGGACTGGTGTACGAGGTGCACGGGCTGAGCGACGACGAAAAGGCCGAGGCCATGCGCGCGCGCGCGACCGAGCTCGGCTTCGAGCTCCCGTCCGAAGTCCAGGCCTACGTCCTGCGGCACGGTCGCCGCGATCTGCCTTCGCTGCTCGGCGTGGTGGACCTGATCGACCGTTATTCGCTCGAAGCGCAGCGCCCGGTCACGCTTGCGCTGGCGCGAGACGTGCTCAGGGGCGTCCAAAGTACGATGGCGCCGGCAGGAACACCGGCGCAGGGCGGTACGATGGTGCCGGCAGGAACACCGGCGCAGGGCGGTACGATGGCGCCGGCAGGAACACGGGGTAACGATATGGCGGCGCCGGCAAAAGCGCCGGCGCAGGGCGGCGCGATCGCAGGAGACTGAATGCGGCTTGCATTGTTCGATCTCGACAACACCCTGCTCGCCGGCGACTCGGATTACGAGTGGGCGCAATTCCTGATCGAGGAGGGTGTGTTGGAGCGCGCCACCTACGAGGCGCGCAACCGCGAGTTCTACGAGCAGTACAAGGCCGGGGTGCTCGACATCCGCCAGTTCCTCGATTTCCAGTTGAAGCCGCTCGCGCAATATCCGCGCGAACGGCTCGATGCCTGGCATCGCGGCTTCATGGCGAAGAAGATCGTGCCGATCATCAGCGATGCGGCGCGCGCGCTGGTCGGGCGTCATCGTGACGACCTGCGGGTGATCATCACGGCGACCAATCGCTTCGTGACCGGGCCGATCGCCGCGGAGCTGGGCATCGAAAACCTGGTGGCGACCGATCCGGAAGAGTGCGACGGGTGCTTCACCGGCGGGGTGAGCGGCGAACCGTGTTTTCGCGAAGGCAAGCTCGTGCGCCTCGAAACCTGGCTCGCCGAGCGGGGCTCGAGCCTCGACGGATTCAGCGAAAGCTGGTTCTACAGCGACTCGGCCAACGATCTGCCGCTGCTCGAGCGCGTGACGCATCCGGTCGCGGTCGATCCCGACCCCGTGCTCGATGCCCATGCGCGCGCCTGCGGCTGGCCGATCCTCGAGCTCCATCCGACTTCCACCGCACGCTGATGCCGAGCCTGCAGCCAATGCCAGCCAGGAATTGCGTCGGAACCCAACCGCAAGGCGCGTCCGGCTCATGATTCGAAGTCTCCTGCGCCGCGTCTTCTCGCGCACGCCGAAGCCCAAACTGATCGGCTTCGAGACCCATGGCATCGCGCGCGAGAGCATCAGCCCTTGCGCTCGGCGCGTGATCGAGGCGCTGCAATCGAACGGCTACGCGGCCTTCGTCGTCGGCGGTGCGGTGCGCGACCTGCTGCTCGGCAAGCAGCCGAAGGATTTCGACGTGGCCACCAGCGCGCACCCGGAGCAGGTTCGCGCCGCCTTTCGCCGTTCGCGCATCATCGGCCGTCGCTTTCGCCTGGTGCACTGCATGTGCGGCAACGAGACCGTCGAAGTCGCGACCTATCGACGGGCGCACGATCCCGAAGACGGCGAGGGGCAGGTGGACGAGCACGGGCGGCTGCTGCGCGACAACGTCTACGGCACGCAGCCCGACGATGCGGCGCGCAGGGACTTCACCATCAACGCGCTGTTCTACGATCCGGCCACGCAGCAGATCGTGGATTATCACAACGGCGTCGCTGAGCTGAAGAAGAAGCAGCTGCGGATCATCGGCGAGCCCGAGCCGCGCTATCGCGAGGATCCGGTGCGCATGCTGCGCGCCGTGCGCTTCGCCGCGGCCTGCGGGCTGGAGATCGAGAAGCGCACGCTGGCGCCGATCCGGCCGCTCGCATCCTTGCTGCAGAACGTGCCGCCGGCGCGGCTGTTCGACGAGATGCTGAAGCTGCTGCTTTCCGGCCATGCGACCCAGTGCGTTGCGCGGCTGCGCCGCGAGGGTCTGCACCACGGCCTGCTGCCGCTGCTCGACGTGATCCTGGAGCAGCCGCTCGGGGAGCGCTTCGTCATGCTCGCGCTCAACACCACCGACGTGCGCATTCTCGAAGGCAAGCCCGTGTCGCCGGGCTTCCTGTTTGCAGCCCTGCTCTGGCACGAGGTGCTCGCCACCTCCAAGAAGGTTCGCGAAAGCGGGGTCCCGCCGATGCCGGCGTTGTTCCAGGCCATGGACCAGGTGCTCGAGACGCAAACCGACAAGCTGGCGATTCCGCGCCGCTACACCACCGACATGAAGGATCTGTGGGCCTTGCAGCAGCGGCTGGAGAACCGCAGCGGCAAGCGGCCGTTCCGGGTGCTGGAGCATCCACGCTTTCGCGCCGCGTACGATTTCCTGCAGCTGCGCTGCGACTCCGGTGAGGTGGAAGCGGAGCTGGGCGATTGGTGGCGCCGGTTTCAGCAGGCGAGCCCGCAGGAACGCGAGGCAATGCTCGTACGCGACGCCGAGCCACGCCGCAAGCGCAGACGCCGCCGCCGGACCCCTGCCGTTGCCGCCGAGCCGGACGCGTCGGCCTGACGACCCCATGGGTTGCTCGTACTCGGGTTGCACGCACTCGCACCGGGCCTTCGTCGGGCTCGGCTCCAACCTGGACGATCCCGAGCGGCAGATCGAGACGGCCATTGCCGGCCTCGAGGCACTGCCGTCCACCCGCGTCGTGCGACGCTCGCGGCGCTACCGCACGGAGCCCGTCGGCTATGCGGATCAGCCGGATTTCGTCAACGCGGTGGCCGAGCTGGAAACGGCTCTCGAACCCCAGCCGCTCATGCGCGAATTGTTTGCGCTGGAGCAGGCGCATCGTCGCGTGCGCGGCAGGCGCAACGGCCCGCGCACGCTGGACCTGGATCTGCTCCTGTACGACGAGCGCGAGCTGGACGAGCCCGGGCTCATTCTGCCGCATCCGCGCATGCACGAACGGGCCTTCGTCCTCGTGCCGTTGCACGAGATCGCACCGCAGGCGAACGTTCCAGGGCGCGGGCGCGTCTCGGCGCTACTGGGACAGGTCGACGCGCGAGGGGTCGCGCGCTGCGAGGGCCGCTGAGTGCGTGCCTGTCCGCCGCCTATGCGCGTTTTTTCCATGCCTACGAACCGTGCCGATCCGCATCGTGAACTCGACAGTCTCAACTTTGTTGATCGGGATGACGATTTTGAATTATTGTTGCAGCGCATCCGCGGTCTGAAGTCCGCGCGAGCTTGCATAAGGAGATCGGCGAAGGTGCGCCTCACGCTAGCGGCATTGCAGAAAATGGTCCAGGACGGCGGCCGGGTCGCCATGCTGACTTGCTACGACGCGAGCTTCGCCGGCCTGCTCGAGCATGCCGGCGTCGATACCTTGCTGATTGGCGATTCGCTGGGCAACGTGATCCAGGGCCACGATTCGACCTTGCCGGTTACGCTGGACGACATGGTCTATCACACAGCCTGTGTCGCGCGCGGCAGCCGCAAGGCGTTCATCGTTGCCGACATGCCGTTCGGGACCTTCCAGCTCGGCCCGGCGCAGGCCTTCGAGAATGCAGTGCGCCTGATGGCTGCGGGCGCGCAGATGGTGAAGCTCGAAGGCGGCGCCGTCATGGTGGAGACCGTCGCCTTCCTCACCAGCCGCGGCGTGCCGGTGTGCGGGCATCTGGGCCTCACGCCCCAGTCGGTGCATCAGCTTGGCGGCTATCGCGTGCAGGGACGCGACGAAGCCGCCGCGCGGCAGCTGGTCGCTGATGCGGAAGCGCTGTCCGAGGCGGGCGCCGGCATGATCGTGCTGGAGGCGGTGCCGGCAAAGCTCGCCGCGGAAACGACCAAGCGCGCCAAGGCATTGACCATCGGCATCGGCGCCGGTCTGGATTGCGACGGACAGGTCCTGGTATTGCACGACATGCTGGATGTCTATCCCGGCAAGAAGGCGCGCTTCGTCAAGAATTTCATGAGCGGCGCGGACAGCATTCAAGACGCGGTCGAAGCCTACGTGAAGCAGGTGAAGGCAGGAGAGTTTCCCGGTCCCGAGCAAAGCTTCTGACCGCTCGGGCGCTGTTCGATCCATCGCCACTTGCGCCTCGCGCGCGAACGATTCGATTCTTTTCATGGACGTCATCCACTCCGTAGCCGACCTGCGCGAACGCCTGCAGCGCGAGCCGAACAACGTGTTCGTGCCGACGATGGGTAATCTGCACCCCGGGCACATCCAGCTCATCACGATCGCCAAGCCGCGCGCGGCATGCACGGTGATGAGCGTCTTCGTCAACCGCCTGCAGTTCGGCCCGAAGGAAGACTTCGACCGCTATCCGCGCACGCTGCAATCCGACTTCGCCCAATGCCGCGCCGCGGGCGTGGACGTGGTGTTCGTGCCGGACGAGCGCGAGATCTACCCCGAGCGGCAGACCTTCGTGGTCGAGCCGTCGGACCTGCAGCACATTCTCGAAGGCGAGGCACGGCCCAAGCATTTCAGCGGCGTGGCAACCGTGGTGCTGAAGCTGTTCAACATGGTGCGCCCGCACTCGGCGATTTTCGGCAAGAAGGACTACCAGCAATACATCGTGCTGCGCGACATGGTGCGGCAGTTCGCGCTGCCGATCGAGATCAT
>JBOIEI010000466.1:0-13365 GCA_050741055.1 Burkholderiales bacterium
TCACGAGCTCTTTCTCGACACCGACCCGGAGGCCTGCGACCAGGAGATCCGGGTCATCCTGTACGGCGCCATGAACTGCGCACGCGCGGTGTTGCCGGGGATGATCGATCGGCGCTACGGCAAGGTCGTCAACATCGTCACCGACGCGGCGCGCGTCGGGCAGGAACGCCAGTGCAATTATTCGGCGGCGAAGGGCGGGGTGATCTCATTCACCAAGTCCATCGCGAAGGAAGTCGGGCGGCACAACATCAACGTCAACGCCGTTTCCCCGGGCGCCACGAACTCGCCGATGCGCATGGAGATGCTGCGGCAGCTGCGCGAGAACATCGGCGAGCAGAAGGCGGCCGAGCGCGAGGATCGGGTCAAGCGCGCCTATGCGCTGCGCCGGCTCGGCGAGCCCGATGACGTGGCCAACGCGGTGGTGTTTCTCGCCTCCGAGGCGAGCCGCCACATCACCGGCCAGATCTTGAGCGTGAACGGCGGCTACGCCTGTCTGGGGTAATCATCATGGAAGATCTCGTGCTGATCGAGCGTCACGGCACTTCGGCCATCGTGCGCATGAACCGGCCGGAGAAGCAGAATGCGTTGAGCCGTGAGCTGTTCGAAGCGATCGACCGGGCGATCGCTCAGCTCGACGACGATCCGGCGGTGCGCGGCATCGTTCTCACCGGCAGCGACAAGGTGTTCTCGACGGGCGGGGATCTGAAGGAAGCGCTGGCGATCCGCTCGGTCGAGGATACGCGCAAGTGGCTGGATCTTTTCCGGCGCGTGAATGCGCGCATCGAAGCGATCGGCAAACCCGTCATCGCGGCGATCCACGGCTACTGCGTCACCGGCGGCCTCGAGATGGCGGTCGCCTGCGATATCCGCATCGCGGCAACCAATGCGCAATTCGGCATCACCAGCGCGCGCATCGGCACGGTCGCGGGCGCGGGCGGCACGCAGCGCCTCGCGCGCCTGATCGGGCCGGAGTGGACCAAGGAGCTGCTGTTCAGTGGCGACTTCATCGATGCGGATACGGCGCTGCGCATCCGGCTCGTGAGCGAGGTGACGGCGCCCGAGCGCGTCGTTCCGAGAGCGCTGGAGCGGCTGGCCTCGTACGCGCGGCGCGCGCCGCTGAGCATTGCCTATTCGAAGGCTGCGGTGAACAACGGGGTCGAGATGCCGCTCGAATACGCGCTTGCCTACGAGCGCCAGCTCACGACGACGCTCTTCACCACCGAGGATCGCAAGGAAGGCCAGAGGGCATTCCTGGAGAAACGCTCGCCCGATTTCAAGGGGGAGTAGCACGTACGATGCCGTGAAGCGCGCCAGCGGCTCGGCTCCGGCCCGCTTCGGTACGACGTTGATCGTGCCGCCGATGTTGCCGCTCGGCGGCATGCCGTTGAGCAGCGCGGCCGGTCCCTTGAGGACTTCCACGAGCTCGACCATCTCCACCGGGACGCGAAAGAAGGGCATGAGGCCATACATGCCGTTGAGCGCGACATCGGCGCTGCTCACCGGGAAGCCGCGAATGGAGAAATCCTCGTTGATGTTGGTCGTCGCACTCGACAGGCGCACCGACGGATCGTTTGCGAGCACGTCCGAGAGGTGGCGCGCCTGCTGATCCTCGATGATTTTCGAGGTGTAGGTGGTGATGCTGAACGGCGCGTCCATGACGTCCACATTACCCATCAGGCCGAACCGGCCGCCGCGCGCTACCTGTCCGCCGGCGTAGGCGGGCGGCAGCTCACCGCGCAGCGGAGCGCCGGCCGGACGGACCGTGACTTGGGGCAAGCGCTGCTCGGACCCGCTCGCTGCCGTCAGTTGCGGCCGTTGCGCCGAGCTGCCGCGCTCGAGTGATTGTTCCTGGTTTGCCGTGAGACAAGCAGAGTCTGCCTGCATCCGGCGGCCCTGAAAGGCACACCTCGATTTCGCGCGAGGCGGCTTTCGGTATTTCTGGTGCATGCGCGTACGCGCGCAGGCAAGGTCGCGCAAGCGCGAGCGCAGATCGGTGCTCGCTTTTACGAGCAGGAGTTTTGCGTCCTGTCGAAATTTTTTCGGGTCGCGTAGGCGCTAGCGCAAATCGGCGTTCGCTTCGCCGAGGGGTCCGATTGCCGTTCGGGCGCGTGCCGGCGTCAAGGCCAGTCGAATCGGGCAGGTGAAGATCGGCCACTCGCGTCCCGCCGAGTCGTGCGCGTGCAGCAGGAGGTTGCGGCTGCGCACCTGCTCGGATTCGGCCACTTCCGAAACCGTGCGAATGGGCGCCGCCGCGACGTTCTGGCGCGCAAGGCGTTCCACCAGTGCAGAACGAGTCATGCCGGCTGCGGCGGAGGCGGGCACGGCGATACCGTGCCCATCATCCACAGCAACGTAGCCGTCGGCGCACCGCACAACGCGGGCTCCCCGGCTAGCGTCCACTCCAGCACGCTGCCACTGCGTGATCCAGGCGGCTGCGTCCTGCATCGAGATGTCGATGGCATCGCCGGCGCCGCTCATGTTGCGTGCCACTAGCGCGCTCAGCGTTGCAATCAGGGCGAACAATCCGCCCAGGATGTCGGCGAACGAGATGCCCGTCTTCTGCGGCACGCCGTTCACGCGGATCGAATCCATGATGCCGGACATCGCCTGGATGACGGTGTCGAACGCCGGCCGGCCCGGGTAGGCCGAGTCGGCGCCGAAGCCGGAGATCGCGCAATAGACGAGCGCGGGATTGATGCGGGCGCGTTCGACCGCATCGAATCCGAGCTTGTCGAGCGACCCGGGCTTCAAGTTTTCCACCAACACATCGGCGCCGCGCAGCAGGGATGCGAAGTGTTTGCGATCGCCGGGGTCGCGCAAATCGAGGCAGGCGCTGCGCTTGTCGCTGTTGCTCAGGGTGAAGAAGTAGCCCTGATCGTCCTGCTGCGGCGGCCAGCCGCGTGCCGCATCCCCGCCCGGCGGTTCTATCTTCAGTACTTCGGCACCGAGTGCGCCAAGAGTGCGTGCAACCAGCGGTGCGGTCGTGTACTGACCGATTTCGAGCACCTTGAGGCCGGCGAGCGGCGCTGCACCAGTCTCGGCTTGAAAATGTCGTTCTCTTCCCCTCATCCCCAGCCCCTCTCCCGGGGGGAGAGGGGAGCAGTACGCGATCGCGCCGAGACTTCCCTCTCCCTCCGGGAGAGGGATCGAGGGTGAGGGAGGAATTCGCTCCGAGATTCGTTCGTCGCCGTTCGACCGCTGTCCGAGCCGCAAGCAACTCGGGGCGCCGAAATACCTGATCGCCGAGCGCATGCCGCTCGGCGTATACAGCCCACGGTGCGCGATGTTGGGATCGTGCTGCAGCGACTGCATCGGCACGACTGGCCCGGCCGCGATGCCGCGCGCTTGCAACGCGGCGGCTGCGTCCGCCGCTCGCCGCCGCGAAATCCACGCCTGCACGGCGCCGTCGACCAGCGGCCGCTGTTGCACCCGATCCGCGGCCTTGGCGAGGTGCGGGTCGCGCGTCAGCTCGGGCCGCTCGATCACTTCGCACAACCGCTTCCACTGATCGTCGGCTCCGGTGCAGATCAGAAGCCAGCCATTGCTGGCGCGATATGCGTTCCAGGGCGATGCGAGCACGTGACGATTGCCCGAGCGCGTGACCGCCTTGCCGACGAAGTGAAAGGGCAGGAAGGTCGAGAGCGTCGAGAAGGCGCAATCGAACAGCGCGATCTCGATCGCCTGACCCAGACCCGTGCGGGTGCGCACGTGCCACGCCGCCAGAATGCCGGCGGCCGCATAGAGTGCACCGATGCCTTCGGCCTGCGGGAACGGGCACAGCGCCGGGGGACCGTCCGGTTCGCCAGTCGTGTCGGCCAGGCCCGATGTGGCCTGCACCAGTGCGTCGGAATGCGCCACGCCGGCGAGCGGGCCGCTCGTTCCGTAGGCCGTGATGTCGCATAGAATCTGCGATGGCTGGCGCTCGAATCGCGAGATGCGCGTCGCATCGCTCGAAGTAATGACGATGTGCGCGCGGGCGAACGCCGCACGCAGCGCCGAATCGTCCGCGTTCAGCCGCTGCTTGCCGGCCCGCTGCAGCTCAGGCAGCCGTGCGGCCGCCTCGTCCGATGCGAGCACCGAGATGCGGGCACCGAGCGCAAGCAGCACGCTGCCGCAGGCACTGACGGCGATCCGATCGCCGCATTCGAGGATCTCGACGCCGCCGAGCGGCCGCCTCATCGAGCCGTCGCGGCGCGCGCGATGTCGGCCGCTCGATGCAGCACATCGGCCTTCGGCTGAGCGCCGAAGCGTTGCAGGCGCTGGAACAGGTCGTCGCGCACTGCGCGCTCGGCAAATTCGGTGAGGCCGATGAACTTGTCGCGCATGTCGCTCCAGCGGATGGGATTTCGCGGATGACCCCGGGCCGTTGCCACCTCCGCCACGATTGACGCACCATTCTCCATATCGGCTTGCAGGCGTGCCGATGCGAAGCCATAGCGCGGGTCGGCATTGACCTCGATTCGGCGCGCGGTCGCGGCCACGGCGGGATTGAGCTGCATCGGCTCGCGAAAGTCGGCCGCCGACAGCGTATGTCCATGCAGCGCGAGCGCCACACAATACTTCAGATCGAACTTGCCTTCGAGCGGGGTGGTGGGAGATCCACTCTTGTCTCCCGTCACCTGTTTCGCCAGCGCGCCGACATCGATCCTGAAGGCGCGCGCGGACGCTGCGTCGGACGTGGACTCGAGCACCTGCTTCGCGCAATCGATGGCCGGGTGCGTCAGGTGGCACGCTGCATAGGGCTTGAAACTGTTGTTGAGGATCTCCCAACCGGAGAAATCCGCCGGCCGTATGGCTGCCGACCGATCCTGGATGAGCGCGCTGTCGAGGCCCGCACCGGCGTCGAGCAGCCCTTCGGCCGCATGAAACCCCTTGGCCGCGAGTTGCGCCGCGATCACCCCGTCCATCGCTGCTTTGCCGGCGTGGAAAGGCTTGGCCATGGTACCGAACGATGCCGTGAGGCCGCTTGCCTGCGTGGCGGCTGCCCCGAGGGCATGGCAGGCGGCTTGCGCGTCCAGCTCGAGCAGCACGCAAGCGGCCGCCGCAGCGCCGATGCGCCCGAACACGCCGGTGCCATGCCAGCCGCGCGCGGTAACGAGCTCGCCCAGCCCATGGCCGACGCGTGCCGCCGTCTCGAAGCCCGTGATGAATGCCGTGAGCAGCTGCTGCTCGCTGGCACCCATTTCCTCGCCGAGCGCCAGGGTCGCCGCCCACACCGGGGCGCTGATATGCGTTATGCCTGCGACATAAGTATCGTCGAAGTCCAGGCAGTGGGCGGCCGTGCCGTTGCACAGCGCGGCGACCGGTGCGGCCGCGGCTCCGCCCAGAAGCATGGTGGAGCGGCCGTTGCTGTGCCATTGCTTGCCGGTTTCGTGCACGACGCGCGCGGCCGGCTCATCCAGCGCGCCGAGCGCGACGCCGATCCAGTCGGCAAGGCAGAGCCGGGCGGTGTCGACGACTTCGGGTGGCAGCTCGCGCTGCCGCATGCCGGCGACGAATGCGGCGATCGTTCGGGTGTTCGAGGTTGCGGCGGTCATCGTGCTCTCCTGCTGCGCCTGCGAAGCGGTCATCATAGCGCCGCTGCGCGTTCCGACCGAAGCTCAGCCTTCGACCACCTTGTCGGACGACAGGCGCGAGATTTCGGAGGACGAGTAACCGAGCGTTTGCAAAATCTCGCGCGTATGCTCGCCCAGCGCCGGCGCGGGCCGGTGGTGCTTGCGTGCGAGGCCGGCGCGCCACAGCGGATTCAAGAACTGCGGAATGCTGCCCTCGACCGGGTGCTCGATGCGCCCCACCATGTCGCGCGCATCCACGTGGGCGAGGCCCACCGCATCGGCGGGCGCTGCGACCGGGCAGATCGCGATGCCGGTCTGCTCCATCTGCCGCATGAGCTCGTCCCAAGTCTGTGTCCCGCAATATTCTGCCAGCGCGGCCCTGTACGCGGGTGCGCGCTCGCCGTGGTTGCCGAGACGGTCCGCGGGCGTTTCCTCCGCAGATACCAGATCGGGCCGGCCGATGTGCGCGCAGAACTCGCGCCACGCTTTGGCTTCGAGCAGCGTGATCGCCACTTGCCTGCCGTCCTTGGTGCGGTAGGTGGCGTAGCGCGGGTTGGCGCCGAACGATTCCATGCGCGGCTCGCCGCTGTGGCCGGCCCGCTGCGCGAAGGCCGAGCTCAACGGAAGGAAGCACATGTTGAACAGCGCCTCGAACATGGCGAGATCGACCTCGCAGCCGACACCGGTCTGCGCGCGTTGCGCGAGCGCCGCCTGGATGCCGATCACGGCATAGAGCGAGCCGGCGAAATCGGCGGCCTGAAAGCCGGGCACCGGCGCCTCACCATCCGGCGAGCAACCCATGAGTCCTGTGAGCGCCTGGATGGCGAGATCGTGCCCGGCGATATGCGCGAGCGGCCCGCTCTGGCCGAAGCCCGTGATCGAGCAATAGATGATGCGTGGATTGATCGCCTGCGCGCGCACGTAGTCCATGCCCAGGCGCGCCGCGACGCCGGGCCGGAACGATTCCACCGCCACGTCGCCCCAGCGCAGCAGCCGCGCACCCACCTCCTTGCCGGCCTTAGTCGCCATGTCGAGCGCGATGCTGCGCTTGTTGCCGTTGGTGGCGTGGAAGTAGACGCTTTCCTGCCGATAGCGCGGGTGATTGTGACGGCTCGGGTCGCCGATTCCCGGCTGCTCGACCTTGATCACGTCCGCGCCGAGCTCCCCCAGCATCATGGTCGCGAACGGGCCGGGCAGCAGGCGGCTGAAATCGATGACTTTCACGCCGGCTAGCGGCAGCGGCTTGCCGGCAGCGTAATGCTGTGTGGTCATCGCGGTCATCGCTTCTTCATTCCATCGAATTCTTTTCCGGCACCGTGATCGCGCGAAGTGGCGCGAACGCGGAAGGATCCAGATCAGCTCGAGCGCACAGGCAGGCCGCGAAAAGCCTCCAGCCCGGTCAGGTCGCGCCCGTGGATGAGCGCGAGAATCTCGTTGGTGCCGTCGGGGATCGCGATCATGCGCACGTCACGGTAGAGTGCTTCGACTTTGCCCTCGGTCGACAAACCCATGGCGCCCAGGACATTCATCGACTGCCACACCGCTTCCTGGCAGGCGTTCTGCGCGTAGCGCTTGGCCATCGCCGCCACGCCTTCGGCTGCCGCGCCGTGATCAATCATGGACAGTGCGTAGTAGCACAGCAAGCGGCTGCTCGTGATCGCGGTGGCGATGTCCGACAGGTTTTTCTGCACCAGTTGGTGCGCGCCGATCGGTTTGCCGAACTGCTTGCGCATCCTGGCATAGTCGAGCGCCAGATCGAACGCGCGTTGCGCAAGATGGACGGCGAGCAGTCCGAACAGCGGGCGATTGACCGCCCAGCTCGCCTTGAGAATCTCGGTGCCACCGGCCGCGTTCGCAACCACGTTGGCGGGATCGACCGGGCAGTCCTCGAACACGGCTTCGCCGAGCAGACCTTGCTTGAGCCCGATGGTGTCGATCTCGCGCGCTTCGAACGGGGAGCGGTTGCGCTCCACCACGACCTTGACGACCTTCGTGCCCGCATCGTTCTCGCGCAGATCCAGGCAGGTCACGAGGATGGCGTCGCAGGCGCTCACGTTGGTGATCCACATCTTGCGACCGTTGAGGATGAGCCGGCCACCGACGCGGGTGAGGCGAGTTTTCACGCCGCGCGGATCGGAGCCGGTGTCGGGCTCGGTGGAACCGGTACAGAAGAGCTTGCGGCCGGCGACGAAATCCGGCAACAGGCGCGCGCGCTGCTCGTCGTTGCCGTCAGCGTACAGGCGCGCGCTCGACGCTTCGTGCCCGATGAGCGTCACCGCTACTTGCGGAGGCAGCTGCTCGAGCATGATGCCGTAATCGAGCATCCCGATGCCGCTGCCACCCAACGCGTCGGGCAGGCGCGCGGCGGTGAGTCCCAGATCGGCCAGGCAGGCGAGCGCGTGCAGGAAAGCCGGCTTCGGCAGGCTGCGGTCGGCAGGATGCTGCGCGATCAACGGTTCGATCTCGCGCGCGACCAGACGGCGCATCGAATCGCGCATCAACTCCTGTTCCGCGGTCAGCGCGAAATCCACTGGCATCGCTCCGAACGTGCTGCGAGGCGGTATCGGCGTCGGTACACCGGCATGGCTCGTTGGCTTCGAGCCGCGTGCGATGAATTCCGCATGCGATTCGAAACGCGTCCGATCGAATGCCATTCGATCGGTTTCGCGTCGTGGACGGCTTGAGCCGGGTAAGGGGTCAGATTAGCATACGAGCCGGCCGATCAGCCGGCGCGAAGTGTTCATGCAGGCCGCGTGTACTGCGGCATACCGGCTGCGCTGGATAGTTTTCGCGTGGCCGAGCAGGTGTTCGCCGAACAGGCGCGGCCTGCTGCTCCCGGGCCGACGGGAAAACCGGCGTGAGCCTTACTGCAGTGTGCTCGGCTTGATTTCCAGCCACTTGCGCCCGGGCGTGCGTTCCACCCGCACGACGTCCCTGAGGGGATTGGTGCGATAGGTAAGGAAGCACAGATCGCGTGCCCGCGACAGGACGCGAGGGGTGAAGAGGGCGGCGTTGATGCCGTCGCAACGCGCCGAGCGCACCATCAACCCGTTCTGGCTCTGCTGCTTCAGGTAGCGCCCAAACGCCTGAGTGAAGCGGTAGTCGCGCCGATCGACCAGACGCTTCTCGCGCCGATCCTTATTGTGCAAGTCGATCAATATGGCGTCGCAGCGGGCTTCCAGCACGCGCCGCTCGGACACGATCTCGCGATCTTCGGTGGCGAAGCTGGCGGCGAGGAACTCGCGCCAATGATGGGCCGTCTCGTAGACCGTTGTTTCGAGGTCGAGCGAGCCGTACCAGACACCATAGCCGAGGCCGTCGGAAAAGCGCGTCGCGTGTCCGTTGAAATTCACGAACGGGTAGGCAGTCGCAGCGCCGTAGTCGAACGGACGCGTCAGAAGCGGCGCATCGCTCGGCAGCCGGCTCGCCAGCTCGGCCGCCGTGGCCACCGCCTGGTCCTTGGGATCGTCCGAGAGATCGTCGAACAGGTTCTGCGAGACGCGAATGCCCTTGATGTTACGCACCAGGTCGGCGTGGAAATCGACCGCGTGCGTGATGAGCTCGGGATACACGACACGGCCTTTAGCGGCCGCGTTCGAAGTCCAGGTAGCGGCGTACCGCCAGGATGCCTTCGTATCCGCGCTTCATGATCTCCAGCGGCACGCGATCGTCGAAGCGGCGATTGGGCGTGCTAACCCACCGGTAGGCGAGGTCGGCATCGTGCGGGAACAGGATGCGCAGCGCCTTGTGGATGCCGAGCAGGTGCCCGGCCCGCGCCAGCAGATCCGCGCTGTCTGCCAGCGGCTCGCCCTTGCGGTAGCGCGCAACGGTGGCGCGCGAGTCGGGCGAAAGCCCGAGCAGCAGCGCCTGATCGGCGGGCGCGAGACCCCAGTGATCGAACAGGGCCACGATCATGCGCGCCAAGCGCTCGCGGTTTCCCCGCTGGCGCAGGTCCACCCCCGCTGCGGTCTCGAATACGGCGCTCATCGCGACGATCGCCATGTGATGGGTTGTAGCATCTGGTACAGTGTTCGTACCAATCATAGCAGGGCCAGAGGTTCATGTGCAACTGCTGCCGGGAGCCGGCCAAGACTGCTTGCGTACGGCACCGCGCCCTTGACCGGGTCACCGGCTTCGAACCATGGAAGCCAATGGCGTGGTCAAGCAGGCGCCCGTTTCGCCGCCGCCGGAACGCGCGTACCATGTACGGAATATTGCACAGCACCTACGCCGCGCTGCTCGATGAATCGCTGGATACCGTCGTTCCAAACCTGGAGCGGTTTCCGGGCATGGGGCGGCCGTTCCTCGCGCATGCGGCCGGTTCGGTCGAGGCGGCGAATGCGTCGGAAGACCTGCACGTGAGGTTATCGGCGCTGACGCCTGACGCCGATGCGCTGCGCGAGTACCTGCTCGATCACTACCTGGTGCTGTATGCGCAGGTCGGCGACGCCGTCTATCTGCTCGCCATCCGGCATCACCGCCAACTGTCCTTCGACCTCCAGTCCCACTGGGGTGGGACTGCCTCATCGTCGTAGAATTGGAACGGTTCTTCGTCATTGCCGGAAGTCTGCTCGCGCTTTTCGGAGTCGGCATGGGTGCGTTCGGCGCCCATGCGCTCAAGGCCCACCTTGAAGCGCCGGCGTTGGCCACGTTCGAAGTCGGGGTGCGCTACCAGATGTACCACGCGCTCGCACTGCTCGCCGTCGCCTGGGTCCACGACCGCTGGCCGAGCCGGCTGGTGCAGGCGGCCGGCTGGCTTTTCATCGCGGGTACGCTCGTCTTCTCCGGCAGCCTGTATCTGCTCGTGTTGCTCGGGGTCAGCGCGCTCGGCGCGATCACACCGTTTGGCGGCGCCGCATTGCTCGCGGGATGGGCATGTCTCGCCATCGCGGCATGGCGGGGCGCAATCGATTCGTAGCCGGCGTCCGGAACAACGGCGGCTGTCCGGATGAGCGGCGGGCGAAGTGCGCCACGGCGCGCCGGTCGAGCGCTGTGTGGAGGCATCGAGGTAACGAGCGCCGCGGCGCTGGCCGGAGCAATCCTCAAGAATAGCGAGTGATCAACTCCTTCAGCCGCTCGAAATTCGACGCATCCATCGTGCGCTTGCCCTGATGGATCTCGCGATCGATCTCGGCCACCGCCGTATTGCACGGCGTCGGGATGCCGAGCTCGGCTCCCTTGCGAGCGACCAGCCCGCTGATGTATTCGAGCTCGGTGCGCCGGCCCTTGAGGTTGTCGTGCACGACCGCCGTGCGCGAGTTGCGCCCGACGTGGCCGAGCAGCGTCTTCATCGCGGTGATCAGCACCTCGTCGGTCGCTCCGGCGAATTCGTCGGCGAGCAGCCCGAACACCGGCTCCATGCGGTAGCCGAGCGCCTGCCCGACCGCGACCGACTCGCGTCCCAGCCGGACCGAGATCTCGAACATACCCGGCAGCTCGGCCGCCTCCCAGTTCTTCAGCCCCAGCAGACCGAACGGGCCCATGGTCATCGTGTTGGCGATGAGCTTGGTCCACTTGGTGCCGTAAATGTTGCTCGTCACGGTCACTTTGCCGATGTTGCGGAAGAGCGCTTCCAGCTCGTAGACGCGCTTGGTGAGCTTGCCGTCGAGCTCGCCGAGACCGAACCAGGTGCCGGTGCGTGAAGTGTTGCGCTGGACGATGCCGGGGGTGAATATCTCGGCCGACAGTTCCAGCGAGCAGCCGACGACTCGCTCGCGCCCGACGATCGAGGCGATCGTGTCGTCGTTCATGCTGTTCTGCACGCCGACGAACCAGCCGCCGGGCGCGAGGTAGGGCTTGATCAGCTCCGCGAGCCAACGCGTGTCGTACGACTTTACCGCCATGAGCACGATGTCGAAGGCCGGATCGTGCGCGGCGAGCTCGCACAGGTGCAGCGCGCGCATCGGCGTGCGCACCTCCAGGTCGGGCATCACGATGCGAAGGCCCGCGCGTTTCATCGCCTCGACCTGGGCCGGCCACTGATCGATGATGGTCACGTCATGGCCGGCTGCCGTGAGATCGGCGGCCACGCTGCTGCCGATCGCACCGGCGCCGACGACGGCGATGCGTTTGCTCATTCGATTCCACTCCGTAGCTGCGCAAGTCCGGCGATTCTAGTCCTATTGAAATTTCGCAGAGGGAGGAAGCCCACGACGCGACGCGCTCGTCGCACCCCGCTGCACTCATTTGCACCCGGTGGGAGGGGAGCGTCGCGTGCCCGCCAGGCGAGCCGATTCCTGGGTCTGGTGGTAAGGGGGATGGAACGTGTGCTCGACTGCTGCATGCGTCCGACCAAGGAAGTAAGCTTGGGCTACCGCCCGCGCCGGGCGAGAAACAGCGAGGAGGAGCAGCACCGTGGGACCGACAACGAAAGCACGCGCCGTCGCCGTCGCAGCGGCTCTGGGGCTCGGATCGACGCTCATGCCGCCGGCCTGGGCGGCGGAGAGCTATCCCAACAAACCGATCCGGCTGGTGGTGCCGTACGCACCGGGCGGAGGCACCGACATCATTGCCCGGCTCATCGGGCAAGCCCTGGGCGAGCGCTGGGGGCAGACCGTGGTCGTGGACAATCGTACCGGAGCGGGCGGCATCATCGGGGTTTCGCTGGTCGCCAAGAGCAATCCCGACGGCTACACCATGCTGCTCGCGAGCAACGGCCCGCTCACATATCTGCCGGCGTTGAACCGCAAGCTCCCTTACGATCCGGAGAAGGACCTGGCGCCGATCTCGCTCGTAGCCGGGCAGCCGTTCGTGGTCACCACCTCCAATGCGAGCGGCATCGCCTCGATCAAGCAGCTGATCGCCGCGGCCAAGGGCCAGCCCGACAAGGTGCGCTATGCCTCTGGCGGGCCGGGTGGCGCTTCGCACCTGGGCACCGAGCTGCTCAAGATGATGGCCGGGATATCGATGCTGCACGTGCCCTACAAGGGCAGCGGCCCGGGGCTCACCGCGGTTCTGAGCGGAGAAGTGCAACTCGTCCTGGTCGGCATCTCGAGCGCCATCCCCCATGTCAAGGCGGGACGCGCCAAGGCGCTTGCCGTCACCACCGCGAAGCGTTCGCCCGCGCTGCCCGACGTACCGACCGTGGCCGAGGCCGGTGTGCCCGGTTACGAATTCGATGTCTGGTACGGCATGCTGTTTCCGGCCGGAACGCCGCCGGCGATCGTCTCCAAGACCGCTAACGAGATCGCAAGCCTGGCGAAGGACCCGCTGATGCGCAGCCGCTTTTCGTCCGGCGGCATGGATGCGATGAGCAATACGCCGCAGCAGTTCACGGCGCTGATCCGCAAGGATGCGGCGAGATGGAAGAAGGTCGTGACGGCTGCCGGCATCAAGGTCCCGTGATCCCGGATGCCGCGGGGTGCGCGGATGCTGGCACGCGTAAGGGCGTCGTATGCGTAGTGCATCGTGCACTTCCGGCAGCAATCCCGGCTGTGGCTCGACGGCTGCCTGTCGGCGGGCCTTGCGCCTGCCGACCAGGCGTTGTTGCTCGGGCTTGCGCCGGATACGCGCGACCGTTGTCGCAGATTTGCGTCGCACGCTCGATCCCTTGCGCCCCGTCCTGTGGTAGCGTGCCGGTTCCTGGCAACCGCGGAGGAGGGTGGCACATGGACGCCAAGACTGCACGCATGCTGACGCGCTACAACGCCTGGGCCAACAAGCTCATGTTCGACGCCGTGACCGCGCTGCCCGAAGGCGAGGCAGTGAAGCCGCGCACCAGCCTTTTCCGCAACATGGTGCATACGCTCAATCACAACTACGTGATCGACCGCATATGGCAGGCGCATCTCGAGGGACGCGAACATGGCTA
>JBOIEI010000467.1:0-3237 GCA_050741055.1 Burkholderiales bacterium
CCGCTGTACGCAGCTGTGACGCCTATGTCGCCGGCGACATAGGCGGCACTATCTACCCTTCCTGACTATGTCGGCACGCTGGCCCCGGGCTAGTTTTGCCCCGTGTAACACCCGAAGTCCGTAGCGACATAGTTTCGGCTCTTTCCGTCAGCCCCCCGCAGGGGGAAGGAGCCGATCATGAAGTGCATCATCAACGATCGGGTGGTCCTGCTACGAGCACCGGAGGGACCTCTGTCGATCTACATCGCCTCGTTCGCACAGTGGGCGAATGAGCAGGGATATGCGCCGAGTTCGTTGCGGCAGCGGATTCGGATCGCTGCGGGTTTCAGTCGCTGGCTCGCGGAGAAGGCGATCGGGCTGCGCAGCATCTCAACCGCGCATTGTGCGCGGTACCTTCGATATCGCGCCAGGCGGCTGCGGATTCGCGAGGGTGACGCCACCGCGCTGAGCCAACTGCTCGATCTTCTGCGGCATCGGGGAGTGATTCCCGCCGAGAAGATATCCCTGCCACGATTGAGCCCGGTTGCGCGATGCGCACAAGCATTTGAGCGCTACTTGCGCGAGGAGCGCATGTTGGCGAGGACGACGATCGTCAACTATGTGCCGTTTATCGGCGCCTTCCTCAACGATCGCTTCGGCAACGGACCGGTTCGGCTCGCCCGCCTGCGTGCTGGGAATGTCGTGCGGTTTGTCCAGCGCCAGGCGCCGCGTTTGCATCTGAAGCGAGCCAAGCTCCTCACCACTGCGCTGCGCTCCTTCCTGCAATTCGCGCGCTATCGCGGCGACATCCGGCTGGATCTGGCAGCGGCCGTGCCACCGGTGGCGTGCTGGTCGATGTCATCGATTCCCCGGGCGATTGCGCCGGATCAGGTGCGCCGGCTCCTGGCCCAGATCGATCGACATACCGTGGTCGGGCGCCGCGACTATGCCATCTTGCTGCTGCTCGCCCGCTTGGGGCTGCGTTCCAGCGAAGTGGCATTTCTTGAACTCGAGGATATCGACTGGCAGGCCGGCTCCTTGAGCGTGCGCGCCAAGGCGGGCCGGCGGATCCAATTGCCTCTGCCCGCGGAGGTTGGCGAGGCGATCGTCGCCTATCTGAGGCACGGTCGAGCGCTCAGCGCCAGTCGCCGCGTGTTCTTGCGCGCGCGAGCCCCCTATCGCGGCTTTCTGGGTCCCTGCGCGGTGGGGTCGATCGTTCGGCACGCACTCCAGCGTGCCGGGGTCGATGCTCCTACCACCGGAGCTCATCAGTTCCGCCACGGGTTGGCCACCGAGATGTTGCGCCAAGGCGCCTCGCTGAGCGAGATCGGCGAGCTGTTGGGTCATCGCAGTCCGGAGACCACGAAGATCTACACCAAGGTCGATCTCGAGGCGTTGCGCACGCTCGCCTTGCCGTGGCCGGGAGGTGGGCGATGAGCACGCTTCGGCAAGCTGTTGTGGAGTACCTCGCCATGCGCCGCAGCCTGGGGTTCAAGCTACGCGACGCCGGCATCGGGCTGCTCGACTTCGCTTCGTTCATGGCGCAGCACCACGCTTCCTACATCACGCACGCGCTGGCGCTGGCCTGGGCCCAACAACCCTCGGGGGTGGTGCCGGATGAATGGGCACGACGTTTGAGCTTCGTGCGCATGTTCGCGCGCCATCGCAGCGCTACCGATGCGCGCACGCAGATTCCGCCGCCCGGACTGTTGCCGTACCGGCCCAAACGAGCACGGCCCTACCTGTATTCCGACGCGGAGATCGAAGCGTTGCTGCGGGCGGCGCTGCAGCTCCCCAGCCATGGAGGACTGCGGCCTTGGACCTACTATTGCCTGTTCGGGCTGCTAAGTGTCTCAGGTCTGCGGGTGGGCGAAGCGCAGAACCTCGAACTGCAGGATGTCGATCTTGGAGCAGGTGTCCTGACCATCCGGGGTGCCAAATTCGGCAAGTCGCGCCTGGTGCCCTTGCATGCGTCGACCCGCCGCGTGCTCGCCGATTACATTGCGCGACGCGAGCGAATGTGGGCGCAGCGACCGGCGTCCTCCTACTTGTTCGTGTCCAACTGGGGCAACCGGTTGGACGGCGGCGAAATGCGCCGAACGTTCTACGCCTTGTCGCGGCAAATCGGACTGCGCGGTCCGTCCGATAGCCATGGACCGCGATTGCACGACCTGAGACATCGCTTCGCCTCGAAGACGCTGTTGCGATGGTATCGCGCCGGCGAGGATGCCGAGCGGCGCTTGCCCATCCTGTCCGCCTACCTCGGCCACGTTCACTGGAGCGATACCTATTGGTATCTGAGCGCGCTGCCCGAGTTGATGCACGAGGCGATGTCACGACTCGAACGGCGCTGGGAGGAGCGGCCATGACCACCACCGCCAGTCTCGCTCCGCTTCTCGAGCGCTTCTTCACCGAGCGTCTGATGCAGCAGCGGCGGGTCAGTCCGCACACCATAAGCTCCTATCGCGACACGTTCCGGCAGTTCCTGAAGTTCACTGCTGAGCGACTGCACAAGCCGCCCGCCGCTCTGGCGTTCGAAGCGATCGATGCACCCCTGGTCGTGAGATTTCTCGAGCACCTGGAGAAGCATCAGCGGATCAGCGTTCGCAGCCGCAACCTGCGGTTGACTGCTATCCACTCGTTCTTTCGCTACGCCGCCTTCGAGCTGCCGACCCACGCCGCGCAAATCCAGCGTGTGCTTGCCATCCCCAGCAAGCGCTTCACACGCACACTCGTGCGCTTCCTCACGCGTCCGGAAGTCGATGCCTTGCTCGCCGCCCCGGACCGCCACACATGGTTCGGACGGCGCGATCACGCCTTTACCCTGATGGCGGTCCAAACCGGCCTGCGTCTATCGGAGATCACCGCGGCCAGACGCGAGGATCTCGTCCTTGGCACCGGCGCCCACATCCGCGTCATCGGCAAAGGCCGCAAGGAGCGTTGCACGCCGCTGGCCAAGCCGACGGCCGCCGTGCTGAAGGCCTGGCTGCGTGAGCCGCAAAGGGGCGACGGGCAGGTGCTGTTTCCCAACGCCAAGGGCGAGCCCCTGAGCGTTCACGGGGTGCAGTACATGCTGAGCAAGCATGGCGCGAACGCGGCCAAACGGTGCCCTTCGCTGAACGGCAAACGGATCACCGTCCATTTGCTTCGACACACGATGGCCCTGGACCTGCTGCAGGCGGGGGTGGACCGTGCCGTCATCGCGCTCTGGCTCGGCCATGAGTCGGTGGAAACTACGCAGATCTATCTGGAGGCAAC
>JBOIEI010000468.1:0-10962 GCA_050741055.1 Burkholderiales bacterium
CACGCAGCCAGATGCCATCGAGGAACGGCACGATGTAGCCGGCGAGCGTCTCCTCCACCAGGCCCTTGCGCTCGATCCCCATCTCGCGCACGACCCGGTTGGCATCGATCGCCGCCTGCTTGTTCCACGATTGCAGGCGATTGCGGTCGGTGCCCACCTCGGCAACCGGCATGCGCGTGCCGGTGCGCTCGCTCGCATGGCAGCGAGCGCATTGCGCGTCGAACACCGCCTTGCCCGCTTCGGCCTTGGTTGTGTCGACGGCGAACGGATACTTGGGTGCAGGCTTGTTCGAAAGATAGTCGTGCATCCACTTCACTTCGGCGAGAAAGCGCTCCTGGTCGTGCGGCTCGGCGCCGAGCAAACCGAGGGCCGAGTCGATGATGACCGAATACGCGTCGTGACTGTCGCCGGCGAGATTGAGGAACATGCCTTTTTCCGGCTTGTACTTCTTGAGGTTCCAGACCGAGGGCATGTCGGTGGGACCGAAGGTATCGTCCATCGGCGCCTCGATCATGAAATACTTGGTGAGGTTCATCGCGTCGTCGCGCCCGCGACCCCAGTCGGGGAAATCCTTGCGGTAAAGCCAGGCGAACTGCGCCTCGCGCTCGAGCAGGCGCTTGCGCGTGATCGGGATGATGGCGAAACGGTAGGCGAGCCGATCGATCCAGTCCAGATCGGTCACCAGCTCGATCTCGCGCATCAGGACATCGGCATTGAAGCGTGGGTCTTTCGCGACGTTGACCAGCAGCCGGAAGAAAGCCGCCACGTTGAGCGTGTGCGCGGGGCCTGTCTCCACGAACGTGGGCGTCTCGTCGGGCTTGGAGCGGTACGAGGCGGTATGGCATACGGCGCAGGTGTTGGCGACGCGCGGGAAGCCGATCGTCTTCTTGGTGAAGCCGATCGGCAGCTCCTGGCCTTGCTCCCACGCCGCGCCGAGCGAGGCGTAGCCGCCCGGGCCGGGAAACTTGTCCGGAAAGACGCGTGGAATGACATAGAAGATCCAGTACGGAATGCCTGCGTCCCATTCGGCGCCGATCGAACCGTACTTGAAGCGCATTTCCGGCGTCGAGGTCACCCAGTCGGGTTGCGGCTCCTCGCGGAAGAATCGATACCAGCCGACGTAGGCCAGCACGCCGACCAGGAGCACCAGTACGGCGAGCGCCGTGGCGAGCACCCGCAGGTGCCTCTTGCTGTTGTGTGCGTGAGCCATCGACCTCTCCCTCAGAACGTCTTCAGGTACTCCACCAGCGCGTCCTTGTCCGCGTCGCTCAAGGTCGTGCCGTAATCCGCGCCCTCGTGGCCCTTGTTCGAGTTGCCCGGCACGCGGGTGTCGAACAGAAAGTAGCGGTTGCCCTGATCGGCCTTGACGTCCCACGCGAAGCCCACGTTGCGCGCGTCGACGAGGTCGTTGCCGCGATAGAAGATTTGCGGGCGCCGCTCGGAAGGTTCCAGCAGATGACGCAATGTCGGCACCGAGCCGTTGTGCAGATACGGCGCACGCAGCCATAGCCCGTCGAGGGGCAGGTTGGCGTAGCCGTAAGTCTTGCGGAAATGCGCGAAACGGTGCGGATAGCCGGCGTACAGGGTCGCCTGATTCACCGCCAGGTCGTAGGTATAGGAATCGAGGCGGCCGCGATCGGTGCCGATGTCGGCGATCGGGGTGACCTTGCCGACGTGCTTGCCGCTGAAATCCGAGCCGCTCATGCCGTGGCAGTTCGCGCACAGCTTGCGATAGATCGGCGCGCCGCGCTTGGCCAGGGCCGCATCGATCGGCAATGGATAGCGCGGGGGCTTCAGATCGAGCAGCCACTGTTCGATGCGCCCGATCGCTTGCAGGTCGATCGTGGGCGGCGTGGTGCCGGTGCCGAACGCCGCACTCTTGTTGCGTTCCTCGACGCGGGTGTTGTTGCCGTCCCAGTGCAGCTGCATGCCGATCTTCTGGCGCTGATTCCAGATCGAGGGGAAGTCGGAGGCGCCGATCAGCTCCTTCTTCGGCAGCTGGTCCATCGGCCAGTTGAACAGGACCTTGGCCGAGTTGAAGGTGTCGACGCGCCCCGGTCCCCAAGCGGGTTGCTCGAAGACGAAGCTGAAGCGACTGCGCAGCATGAGCGTGCGTTCGCGCATCAATGCGATCGCCACCGGGTAGACCAGGTAACGGTCGATCAGGCTCAAGCCCCCGCTGATGCGATCGATCACGGGTATCAGGTACTCGCCGCTGAAGCGTTCGTCGGCGACGCAGTCGAAAATGAATTTCTCGAACCGGTGCAGATCGAAGCGGTGCGCGGGCATCGCGGTGTAGATCTGCGGCGCGGCCTGGGCGTCGGTGCGCACCGTGCTCGTGTGGCATACGGCGCAGTTGAGAAATACCCGGTCGATGCCCATGTGGCGGCGCTTGCTCATGCCGATGGGCAGGTCCTTGTCGGGCTCGTAGATGAATCCGAGCGAGCCGTAGCCGGGGCCCGGCAGGTGGTGCGCACACACCTGCGGCATCGCCTGGAATATCCAGTACGGGAAACCGGATTCACGCTCGCCGCCGGTGGAACCGTACTTGAAGTGATCCTCGATGCCCTCGTAGGTAACCGGGCGATCCTGCAGGAAGCGGTTGGCCAGGTAGATGAGCGCGATTCCGGGGATCAGGATCAGCAGCGCAGCCAGCAGGAAAAAGCGCCTGCGCCAGCGCCACGGGTTCGCGCCGTCGCCTCGGCTGCGCCGCACTGAGGGGTGGATCTGGCTCATCGCTACTTTTCTCCCTGCCGCGGGCGCCTCTCACTGCGCCCGCGCGCCGTGCGTTTCCAAACCGGGTTCGCGGCATTGAGGCAAGGCCTCGTAGCCGCGCTCCGGCGCGCGGCCTGTCGCCGTGACGGGCATCGCCCGGATCGCGTAGTCGATCATGCGCTCGATGTCGGCGCGCGGCGCCGCACGCTCCCACGCGGGTACGAATACCGGCGGCGGCATGGGCGTCTTCGAGCGGCTCTCTGCCGGCAGCTGCCACATCGCCAGACGGTATCGAATTCGCGGCGCGCAACGCGCGATGTTGCGCGTCACCGTCTCGATGCTGCCGTGCAGGAAACCGGGCGGCGATGCGGTTGGCATATCGTGGCATGCCGCGCAATGGGTATAGAAGGGACGCAACGATTCGGGGATTGCAGCCGGCACGGAACGCGCGGCGCCTTCGAGCACAGCGGGCGCCAATGCCGGCGCTGCCTGGTCGCAGCAGTCGAGCTCGAGCTCCATGCCCAGATGCGGGGCGAGCGCGCGCAGCAGCGCGCCGCGGCGAAACGCCGCCGAGGCGAGCGCGTCGCTCGTGCCGGCGCGGGTCTCGTCGGCCAGCGCTGCAACGGCGCGGGTGAGCCGGCGAGCCGGTTCCTCGGCGCGATTCGCGGTGGCAACGAGCATCTTCGGATTCTGGCCGGACTGGTCGCGCATCGCGTCGCGTTGCGGCGTGTGCTCGGAGCCAGGCAGGCGGCCCGTGCCCATTTCCCCGCGCGCAAGCGCGCGCTCGAGTGCGTGCACATCGGCCTCGGCGAAGAACGTCCCCAGCGTATGCAGCAACGCATCCATGCCGCGCGCATCGGGCCGCCACCGATCCACCGGCGGGCGTGCCGACATGGGATCGAGCGCGGGCACCACTTCCTCGGCGCCCCACGGCGCGACGGGTCGTTCGGCCGCGAACTGCTGCGCCTGGCCGAAGAAGGGATCGCGATTGGGGATGTTCGGATCGGGTACGGCAAGGCCCTGGGGCCAAAGCGTTGCCCACGACGCGGCCAGCGGATCGAGCGCGGACTGCGGCGGCTGGGTGCGGTAGCGCGCTTGCGCGGCGCGCAGGCGGCGATCCAGAACGGCGAGCAGCAGCGCCTCGCGGCACGCGATCGGATCGGACGGCGCCTGCACCGCATCGCAGCCCCGGCGCCAGAGCGTTTGCGCAGCCGCCATGCGGTTGGCGCGCGCGACCGAATCATCGATCGCGTTCGGCACGTCCACCCCGCGCTTGACCGCCACACCGTGGAAGCTTTGCGCATGCGCCGAGAGTGCGCGCGCGACCGCCGGGTTGGCGTTGGTCTCGTCCCAGCCGGGACGCGAGAAGATCGGCGCCGCAGCGTGGTGACAGGCACTGCACACGGCCCTGCGCGCATACGCAACGCGCGGTACGGCGCCCGCTCGATAGTCGGTGACCACCTGGAATTCGAAGCGTCCCGCCTGCTCGTTGTAGCTGATGACCTCGATCACGCCTGCCTCGTCCTGGAAGCCGAGGAACAGGCGATCCTTCAGCAGCAGTCGCGGGCTGCCGTCGGTGCGCGCTTCGCCCGTAATCGCAACCACCACGCGCGGGTGCCGGAAGTAATCTCCTGCCGAGGCGTTGCGCTGCAGCGACCGGCCCAGCGGGATGAGCACGGCGGCGAGCCCCGGGCGTCCGAGCGAGTCGGTGCCGGCATGGTGCTCGAGGGCTGCCAGCAGAGCCTCAAAAGGGTAGGGGATGCGTTGCACGCTGTGCCCGTCGATGCTGCGGCTGGTCAGGTGATCGAACAGCGAGCGTCCGGCCGGCGGCAGATCGGTCGCCGCCTGTAGCGCGGCCGGTGGGCACGACAGCATTGCGGTGAGCATCGCTACCGGCACACGGCGCATCATGAGCCACCGGCGTGCAGCGCCGTGGGCTTCGCGGGCTTGCGGGGATCGACCGCAAAGCGAATCGGCGCAGCCGCCGACGCCTTTGCGGGTCATATACATTGATCGATAGCAGGCCGCTAACCGGTGGCGGCAGTGCGCTGCTGCGTCCCGGTCCAGCAGTCTTCCTTCACCGTGCCGGTCTTCTCGAAGCCGGGTCCGTCGCGTTCGGCGATTTGCTTGTTGTAGAGCACGAAGTTCAATGCAAAGGCGCGATCGATGTAGGCGCGCCCAAGGTAGAAGCCGGGCCGCACCATGCGGATCTCGTCGCGGACCTTGAAGCCTTGCCGGCTGGCGAGCATGTCGGGCATGCGCCGATAGCCCGGTATGTCGTCGCTGAACGCGTAGTCGATGATGATCGATTCGCGCCGACTGTCGAGCAGGCTCTGTCCGCAATACAGTTTCGCCGGAAACAACAGCCACTGCTCCTTGCCGTCGACCGTGATCTTCGTGAGCGGATGGGCGGCGTCCTCTTCCACCAGGCCGATCTTCTTCAGCGCCGACAGATCCTCGATGCGGTTGCGCAGCACCCGCTCGTCGCGGAAGAACACCTTGCCTTTCCACAGCGTCTCGCCGATGAGATCGGCCTTGGCGCCGCTTAAGTTCACCACGAACCCTTTCAGGCCGCCGCCGACGATCTCCGACAAGCGCAGCTTGCCGCTGCCCCCGCGCGGGAAGAACAGCGTGCCGTCGAACGGACCGTCCGGGATGGGGCCTGCGGTCAGGCGCGCATAGATCTGGTCGACCTGTTCCTGGTCGAGCAGCGCGATGTTGGTGGGGGTGATGCGCGCGAGTTCCTCGGGCGTCAACGGAAACTCGTGCTCGACCTGGGCGAAGTCGGGTTTCGATTCGTAGGCTGCGCCGTACGAGGCGAACTTGATGTCGGGCGCGCTTTCGTCGCGCGAGCAGGCCGCGAGCACCAGCGCCAAGACCAGCGTTAGGGCGGCGTGCAAGGCTTTGAGCTCGGTGGTCATGATCCGCCCCTCACAGCGTCGCCAGAAAGGCGATCAATGCGTTCTTGTCCGCCGCTGGCAAATCCTCGCCGAAGCGATGGCCGGCGTTCTCGATGTCGGCGGTGCACGAGCTGTACACCTCCTTCACCAGGTAGGGACGTTTTCTGAGGGCTTCGACCAGGTTGCCCGGCTTGTCGACGATCTCGCCGCCGATCGCCTGCAGATCGCTCAGCACCTGCTTGCCGCGATCGGGGCCGAAGCGGCTCGCGAGCCGTGGCCCGAGCGCATCCGGGCTCACTTTCGCCTGCACCAGGTCGACCACGAACTGCTTGTGCTGGAAGTTGCCGAGCGCGCCCGCGGTCACGCCGCGCCCCTCGATCTCGGACGGGATGGTGATCTGGAAGCCGAGCAGCGTCTCGCGGCTGGTGCCGTCCCACAGCCGTGGACCGACTCGCAGCACCACGTCCTGGTTGAGCAGCGTGACCTTCGGAATGCGCTTGTCGGGGTTGAGCAGCGCCTGCATCGAAGCCTTGTACAGCTTGTAGCGGCCTTCGACGCTCGGATCGTATTCGAAGCAGGCCGGCTGCTTGTCGGCCGCGAGCAGCTTGATGTTGCTCGCATCGACGTAGCGCGGGCGCTGGCCGTAGAAATCGTTCTCCTTATTGAGCGGATTGCCGCAAAGCTCGGGGCCGATCGCGTTGTTGTGCATGAAGGGCGCATGCGCCCAGGCGTTGAGCAGCGAGATATTGCGATAGAAGGTCCGCCCGTCCGGACCACTGGTCCCGCGCACCTCGGCGATGTTCGGGTCGGGCTTGCGCGCGCGCAGCGTCTCGGAACCGAATTCGGCCCACACGCGCCCGGCCATGTGGTTGGAGTGCAACGAGCGGCAGCGGAAGGTGCCGACTTCGCTCGCGGGGGTCGAACGGTCGTTGCTCAGGAAATCCTCGCGCAGTCCCGTCTTCTCCGAGACCTTGCGGAAATCCAGACCCTCGGTCTGGCGGGCGATCGCCGCCGGCTGCGAGGAGTGGCAGCGGGCGCACTGCGCGGCAAAAACCTTCTCGCCGCGTGCCACCGCGCCCTTGCCGAATTCCTGCTCGAGGTCCGCCACCAGGTTCGCGGCCGTGTACGCCGCCTTCGGATCGACCTTGCGCCGCTCGTTCTCCCGCGCCGCGTGCAGGTCGACGGCGTAGCCTTCGGATGACATGAAGAAGTCGAGGATGTTGTGCAGCCGGTCCTCGATGGCGCGGAAGTTCGGACAGTCGCGCCGGCATTGGCCGATGTTGAAGGGCGTCTGGCCGAAGCCGCGCTGCTGCGGATCGAGCTGGCGCAGATCGGTCAGGTGATTGACCCAGCACTGCTCCGAGCATGAGCCGATGTTGAAGTACACGCGCTGGATCGCTTCCAGCGCGCCGATCGAGTCCTCGCCGCCCTTGAGGATGTGGTGCACGGTCTGCTTCACTTCGCCGCGCGACCAGCACTTGCCCTTGCGCCCCGGCTCGCACCAGCATGCCGCGGTGTTGTTCTCGGCTCCGCAACTGTCGGTCTTGCGCCACTTGATGATCGACTCGTTCTCGAACACCGGTCGATGCGCCATGTTGATGAGCGCGTTGATGGTGCCGGGGTTGTTGACCTGGTCGGTCGGGATGGCGGAGGTGTCGGTGGTTCCCGGGCGAGCGTGCGCGAACATCTGCCATTCGAGCGTGTTCTTCGACATGCCGGAGACCATGATCTCCGAGACCCGACTGTACTGGTTGCCCACCAGCCCCTTGATGTTCTCCCACTTCGGATGGGCCGGGTCCTCGGGCGGATTGAGCGGGTCGAACGCGATATGGCACGAACCGCACGCCGTGCCGATCAGGAACGGCGGCTCGATCGAGCCGTCCTGCAGGCGGCTTGTGGGCGCTTCAGCGCTTTTACTCTTTTCCCCGCTCTTGTCGGCCACCTTGGCGTTGTAGCCCTGCCATGTCGACAAGCTGCCGTTCACCTTCACCCATGCGGCCTTGTCGAACTTCGGGTTGGGAAACTTGCGGAAGCCCAGTGCACCGGTGGAAGTGCCGAACTTGAGATCGCACGCCGACTGGCGCTGATCGCCGTTTTTCGCGTGCACGTCGTTCGGATCGAGCGGCGCGTCCTTGAACTCGCACGCCGGATCGCGGTAACCGGGCTTGCCGACGAATTGCAGCAGCGTCTCGTCGCCCGGGCACCAGTCGAAGCCGTAGGTCTCCTCGGGCGATTTGGCCGGGCAGTTGGCCGATCCGGGCGCGCAGCAGCCGGGATCGTTGATGAGGCCCCAGGCGGCGAAACGGTCGCTGCGCTCGTCGGAGCGCAGGACCCGGAACCAGTCGATCATCACGCCGATGCGCTGCTGGAATACGTAGGTGTGAAATCGGTCGTTGCCGGCGGTGGCCTTGTACCAGATTTCCCGGCCGGCTCGTGCCGACGGGCTCAAGCCCGCTTCGCCGAGCCGGAAACCGGCATCGTCGTACGCTGACGATGCGGCGGCTGGTGCGGGCGGCTGGTCGGTGGCTGGCGCCGGCGCCTGGGTTGCTTCGGCGGCGGCCGCAATGGCTGCCCGTTTCGGATCCAGCACGTTGGAGAACGTGCCCCCGACCGCAGCGGCCACCGACGATGCCAAGGCGGCCGCGACCCACCAGCGCAATTTCATGCCTTCCCCCGCTTGTCCCTACTTGTCTTGTCGAGCAGTCCGAAGCAGGCAACCGCAATCGAGTGCGGACGTGTCGGACCTTGTTTGAATGGGAATATACGCGCAATTCGCGCTCGTGTTGCAAGCGCCGGGCAACGATTCGAGCTCGGCGTGACATGCTTCACGTGAACACCCCCTCGGCGCCGGCTTGTACGGCGCGCGGTGTCCGGCATGTGAACCGCGTATTGCGGTGCTAAAGCGTGACCGTCTCGCCGCTTTCGAGCGCCCGAACCACGGCCTCGAACGCGCTCACGGTGGCGATCATTTCCTCTGCGGACAGCGGAAACGGCGCGCGGCCCTCGATCGCATCGGCGAACGCCTCCAGCTCCGCTTTGAGCGCGTTGACCGGCTCGAACGTCAGCCGCTCGGGGCTCGCCTCGTGCCGGTGCAGCAGCACTTCATGCTCGCTGATCGACTCGGCCGAGGCCTTGTCGCCGAAGACGTGCACGCGCCAGTACAGCGGTGAGGCGCGCACGGTCGAAAAGGCGCCGCTCACGCCGTTGGCGAACTCCACCATGAGCGATGCGACATCGCGCGGCACGGGCGGGGGCTTGTGCACGACGAGCTGACCGCGCACGCGCGCGAACGGGCCGACGAGGTTCAGGAACGCATCGAGAATGTGCAGGCCCGCGCCGGTCATTCCGCCGCCGGGCGATTCCAGCGGCGAATCGCGCCAGGTTCCGGCCGTGTTGTCGGAGTGCAGATTGCTGAAATGGCCTTCGATGTGCAGGATCTGACCCAGCTCGCCCGATTCGGTGATGCGTTTGAGCGCCTGCATCGACGGCCACAAGCGCCGGTTGTGGCCGACGCCGAGGACGCGGCCGGCATCGCGGCAGGTCTGGATCATCGCGCGCGCATCTGCTGCATTGAGCGCGAGCGGCTTCTCGCAGAACACGTGCTTGCCTGCGCGCACCGCCGCTTCGAGCATCGGGCGGTGCAGCGAGTGCGGCGTGACGATGACCAACGCCTTCACCGCCGGATCGGCCAGCGCGTCGGCCAATTCCGCGGAAAGCGGCAGCTCGTGGGCGCGCGCGAACTCGCGCAGCCGGTCGGGTGCTGCGTCGACGCCGAGAACGAACCGTACCCGCTCACTTTGGAATTGAACCGACTGGACGAAGTTCTTGCCCCAGCGGCCGAGACCGACGATGGCGGCGTCAAGCATGGCGGTGCTCCTTGCGGTTTATCGAGCGATCTCTTACCCCAACCCGACGGCGGATACTTGTCTTCCCTCTCCCTCCGGGAGAGGGGAGCTTCAAGCGCAAAGCGCCTTGTCGACGACTTTGCGAATGTTCAATACGAAATCCTGCGAGCTACTGCGCCTTGATGCCGGCGTCGTTGATGACGCCGGCCCAGGTTGCGGTCTCGCGCTTGATCCGTTCGGTCAGCTGCGCCGGGGTGCTGGTTTCAGGCTCGAGCCCCTGGCGCGCCATCGCCTGCTGCACGTCCGTGTGCGCGAGCGCCTTGATCGTTTCGTTGCGGATGCGCTCGACGATCGCCTTCGGCGTCGCGCCGGGGACCAGGAGCGCGTACCACGACCCGACTTCGTATCCCGGGTAGCCGGATTCGGCAATGGTGGGCAGATCGGGAGCGACCTTGCTGCGATTGGCGCCGGTGGTCGCGAGTGCGCGCAGGCGTCCGGATTTTACGTGTGGGAGCGAGGAAGCGACGCTGCCGAACAGCACCTGCACCTGCCCCGCGAGCAGCGCGGCTGCGGAAGGTCCTCCACCCTTGTACGCGACATGAACCATGTCGATGCCGGCGCGCTTCTTGAAAAGCTCGGCGGCGAGGTGCAGGGGACTGCCCACGCCGGCCGAAGCGTAGTTCAACGACTTCGGCTTGGCTTTGGCGAGCGCCACGAGCTCCTTCACGCTGGTCGCCTGCACGCTGGGATGGACGACCAGGATGTATTGCGCCGTGGCGAGCAGCGTCACCGGCTGCAGGTCTTTCTGCACGTTGAAGGCGAGCTTATACAGGCTCGGGTTGACCGTCAGCACCGTGCTGAACCCCATGAACACGGTATGTCCGTCGGGGGTCGCGTTCGCGACCAGCTCGGCGGCCAGGTTGCCGCCCGCGCCGCCGCGGTTGTCCACGATCCAGGTCTGCCCCATCGCATCGCTCAGCTTCGGCGCAATGATGCGCGACAGGGTATCGGCGCCCCCGCCCGGGGCGAAGGGCACCAGCAAGCGAACGGGGCGCGACGGGTAGAGCGCGGAGGTGTCCGCCGCGGCGGCCGCAAGCGGCAGGACTCCGAGCAGGGCGCACGCAGATCGGACGAGCAACGTTGATATTCTCGTTTTGCGCAATGTCGCAGGCATTTTTCTTTTCGCGAGCGACGCAGGCGTCTTTGTTTTCATGTCGGCGAATCCTTCGAATGCGGCGAGGCCATGACGGTGAGACGCAGTATATCGCCGGCGTCGCGCGTTTCCTCCAGCCGCCAGATCCGTTCGGCCAACTCGTCGACGCGCGCCGCGGGCAGGCGTTGCAGCGCCATCCTGCGATATTTCGCTTCGACTTCGGCATCGCTCATCGGATTGCGCCAATGGCCGCGGTGATATTCGACGCAGGATTCGTGCTTCGCACCGCTTCTCGTCGTCACCGTCACGCGGCAGAGCATCGCCTCGGGCATGCGGCGATTGGCTTCCT
>JBOIEI010000469.1:0-1834 GCA_050741055.1 Burkholderiales bacterium
CAAAAAAAAGAGGGGCGCGATGCCCCTCCCGTCATGGCTTCATCGCACGCCGGTTATTTCTTCACGCCCTTGGCCATGCCGAGCTGCGTGAGGATCTGCTCGTAAGCCTTGTTCTCTTCCGCGAGCGCCTTGCGGAACTCGGCCGAAGGCGCGTAGGCGTCGAACCACTGGTACTTGGCGAGGATCTTCTTCCACGAATCGCTCTTGACGAGCTTCGGCAGGGTCTGGTCCCAGTACTTGACGGCCTCGGCCGGAATTCCCGGCGGCGCGAACAGCCCGCGCCAGTGCAGGATGGCGAGATCGATGCCCATCGAGCGCCATGTCGGCACGTTGGCGAAGTCGCCTGAAAGCGGCTCGGGCGCCGAGATGGCGATGAGCCGCACCTTGCCCGCTCGCGCCTGCTCCATCGCTTCCGACAGGCCGGTGGAGATCACCGGAACGTGACCGCCGAGGAGCTGGATCATCAGATCGCCGCCGGCCTTGAACGAGACGATCTTGACCTGCTTCGGATCGATCGCCTGCGCCATCGCCGCGCGCAGGATGTTCATCTGGTCGTTGCTCGGCACGGTGCCCACGCCGAAGGTGACCGAGCCGGGATCCGCCTTGACCTTCGCCAGGATGTCCTTCGCGCCCTTGTAGGGCGAATCCGAGAGAACCGCCCAGACCAGGTATTCGGTGATCAGCCGGGCGATGGGCGTTACATCGGTATAGGTGAGCGGCGTGGTGCCGACGATGCGGTTGGTGTAGATGCGGTTCGACTCGATGTAGAGAAAGTTGGGATTGCCTTTCTTCTGGTGGATATAGTTCTTGGCAAGATTGCCGCCGGCGCCGCCCATGTTGTTGATCACGAACTTTTCCGGAAACAGCTTCTCTTCGCGCAGCGCGCTCTCCAGCGAACGGGCGACGAGATCGAGCCCGCCGCCCGGGTTGCCGGCGGGCACGATCTCCACCGTTCTCGACGGGAACTCCGCGGCGCGTGCCGGGCTGCTCGCGAAAGCGAGGCTCGCGGCGGCCACAATCAACAGCCGGGCTAGCTTCATCTTCTGCTCCATGAGATGTGAATGCTCGCCGGAATCATACCAGCAGCGGCGCTGCCTCTATCGGAAATGGGAGACTTCCTGCTGCGAAAGCCTCATGAGAGAAGGGGAAAGCGCTAGTCGAGTTTCACGCCGGCCTCACGGAACAGCTTGCCGATTTTCGCGTAGTCGTCTTTCACGCGCTGGGTGAGCTCTTCTGGCGTTTTGTGCATCGGGTCGTACGTCAGGCCGCTCAGCTTCGAGGCAACCGCGGGATCGCGCAACACGTTGCCGAGCTCGGCGTTGAGCCGATCGACGATTGGCTTGGGCGTTGCAGCCGGCGCAAAAATACTGACCCAGGTCGTGCATTCGAAACCCGGGACGGTATCCGCGATCGAGGGCACGTCCGGCAGCTGAGACACGCGCTCGGTCGAGGTGACGCCCAGCGGGCGCGCACGCTTCGCCTTGATGTGCTCGATGATGTCGCCGATTCCGGCCATCATCGCGTGGGTTTGCCCGGACACCAGGCCTACGACAGCCGGTCCGCCACCCTTGAACGGCACTTGGGTGACTTGAATCTTCGCCATGGATTGCAGCAGCTCGGTGTTGAGGTGGATGAAGCTGCCGAAGCCGGCGATCCCGAACAGCACGTCCTTCGGACGCTTCTGCGCCAGCGCGATCAGCTCCTTCACCGAGCGTGCCGGCATCGAAGGATGCGCGGTGAGCACCACCACCAGCCTCGCCAGGGGCGTTACCCCGGTGAAGTCCGCCAGCGCGTCGTACGGCAGCTTCTTGTACAGGTGCGGGCTGGAAGCGTG
>JBOIEI010000470.1:0-1820 GCA_050741055.1 Burkholderiales bacterium
CCGCGGCCGCACCCGCGAGCGCGGCGCCCGCGACGATGGTCAGGAGGAGAACGAGGCCGGGAAACAATTCCGACTCCGGCCGTTGCACGATCTGCAGCCACCCCCACAGCCGCAGGTTCTGCGGTGCCGTGAGCAGGCTCGCGATGTCGGCGCTGAAGGCCTGAATCTCATACGGCCACCGGCGAAGGCCATATGCGCTCTGGTACTTCACGTAACCCATGGCCATCGGAACCAGCGCAGCGATCGCGACGGCCCAGGCCGCCAGCAGCCTGCCCAGATCGAGTGCGCGCAGCCGGCCGATCGCAAACCAGGCGATCCACAGGCCCACGAGCACCGAGAGATAGAACAGGTAGTAGCCGCAGGCGAGCGCCTGCATCAGCCACGACGTGACGAAGAGCACGGCCCAACGCCAGCGTGGCGCACGCAGGTAGCGGTGCAAGGCGTAGAGCGCGAGCGGAATCCAGTACGCCGACAGCACCTGGAGATGAGCGAACTGCGACATGCGGTACGGCGCAAACGCATAGGCGAGCGCGCCCACCACCGCGAGGTCGTGCCGGCGCGTGAGCTCGAAGCACAGCAGATGCGCGGTGATCGCCGACAGGAAGAACGACAGAAGAAATGCCACGTTGTAGGCGGCGAGGACGCTGCCAGTCGCAGCGATCACGGGGGTCGTGATGACCGAAAGCCCCAGCAGATGCTCCGAAAACGCCATCACGCCGGGAATTGGATAGAACTGCGGGAGGCTCCACCACTGCGCGCTGAACGGGACGACCCGGGCATCCCAGGCGAGGAGGAACATGTTGAGCAGCGAGTCGCCGAGATCGTTCGGCACCCGACTGCCCATGTGCAATGCCAGCGGCCAGGTCAGCGCAAGCGTGAGGAAGAGGTACAGTCCGGCAGCGAGGCCGAACGCAGCGAACGGTCTGCCCATCAGGACAAACGCATTGTAGCGTTTTACGATAATGTCTGACCCCAGCCGGACCGCGCACGACGCGTCCGAATAATGGGCAACTGAAAGGCGCGGCACGGGGCCGCAAAAGGAGCCCCTGGCCAGCGAGGCTCCGGCCGCGAGGGCGCGGGAAGCTGCCGCAAGAGAGCCCCCTGGCAGCGAGGCGCCGGCCGCGAGGGCGCGGAAAGCTGCCGCAAGAGAGCCCCCTGGCAGAAAGAGGCCGCGCCGCGAGGCCAGAAATGACGTTCGAAGAGTACACCGCCACGCTGGCGGATGACGATCCGCCGCCGAAGCTGCCGGCCGTGCTCGTGGCGCTCTGGCGCGACGGCAAGGGCGACTGGACAGGCGCGCACGAGGTCGCGCAGGACGTGCCCGATCCCGATGGCGCCTGGGTGCACGCCTACCTTCATCGGAAGGAAGGAGACGCGGGCAACGCCGCCTATTGGTACCGCCGCGCGAGCCAGCCGGTCTGCACGCTGTCGCTGGAGGCGGAATGGGAAGAAATAGTCCGGGCGTTTCTCGAGAACGAATGACGTCAGTTTTCAGCTTCCAGCTTTCAGCTTCCAGCTACCAGCTCGGCAACCTTCCCGGGACGGCGGTGCCTTTCGCAAGCCGAGCTGAGCGGACCGACACCGCAAGTCTTCAGCTGGAAACTGGAAACTGGAAACTGGAAGCTGTCGAGGAGCACACATGTCCAACGATCCCCCCAAGAGCGCGTACGACCTGGTGATGGAGCGCTTGAAGAAGAAAGACGCGGAGGCGGGCATCAGCGACACGCCGCTGACCGACGAGCAGCGTGCCGCGATCGCTGAGGCGCGCAGCGTCTACGAGGCGCGCGTGGCCGAACGGCGCATCCTGCACGAGTCGGCGA
>JBOIEI010000471.1:0-2860 GCA_050741055.1 Burkholderiales bacterium
GAGCGCAGGTGTGCCGCTCGCCTCGGGTAGATCGAGGGCCTCTATGGTCGCATTGGGATAACTCGTGGCCACCTCGGAGAGCACTTCGCGCACGAGGTGCCTCATGTCCACCAGGACGGTCTGCAACGGCTGGCGACTCGCGCGCGAGAAGGCGAGCAAGTCGTCGATGAGGTTGTCCATGCGCGTTGCAGCGCCACGCACCTCTCCGAGCAGGCGGCGCGCCTCGTCGTCCATCGAGGCGGCATAGTCCTCTTCCAGGATCTGCGAATAGCCGTGCACCGCGCGCAGCGGCGCGCGCAGGTCGTGCGACACGGAGTAGGAAAACGCCTCCAGCTCCTTGTTGGCGGCTTCCAGGTCGCGGTTCTTCCGCGCCAGCTCATCGGAATGTGCTGCACGCGTTTCGGCGAGCTCCTTCTGCGCGCGCGCCTCGGTGGCCTGCAGCTCCGTCGCCATGAGCTTCAGCCGGACCTGCCGGCTCTCGTCCTCGATCTGCTTGCGGCGTAGCTGCGCACGCACCCGCGCCTTGAGCACTTCGCCCTCGCTCGATTTCAGCACGTAGTCGTCGGCGCCGCTGCCCAGGCTCTCCAGCATGGCGTCGTGACTTTCCTCTGCCGTGAGCATGATGAGCGGAATGTCGCGCGTCGCGGCCGACGCCTTGACGCGGCGGCACACCTCGTTGCCGTCGAGGCCCGGCATGCTGCGATCCAAAAGAATGCAGTCGACAGCCTGCACCGCGAGCAAGTCGAGCGCCTCTTCGCCGGAGCGCGCGGAGATGACATCGTAGCGCTCTCCGTTCAAGGTGTCGGCCAGGGCGTCGAGAAAGGTCGCACTGTCGTCCACCGCGAGAATTCTCTTGGGACTCATCAGGCTGGCGCTCGTCGGCGCTGCCTCCGGGCTCGCACGAAGCGCCGCGGCAAGGCGAGCGAGGACCAGGTCCATGCTCTCTTCCTTGCGAATGAAAGCGTCGGCCCCGGCATCGAGCGCGTGCAGCTCGGCGCTGCGGTTGAGCGTGGAGCCAGTGAGCATCAGGCATGGGATCTTGCGCAGGGCCGCATCTAGCCTCAGCTTGCGAACTACCGTGGCTCCGTCGATGCCCGGCAGGACGCCGTCCACGATGATGGCGGCCGGACGGTGAGCGGCCGCGCTCTTCAACCCCTCCTCGCCGCTCTCGGCGGCCAGCACCTCGTAGCCTTTGCCTTCCAGGCTGCTACGCAGCTCCTCGCGAAAGGTCAGGCTATCGTCGATGATGAGCACGGTCGCGCGGCGCGCTGCCCCCGCCGCGACGCCGAGGAGCTCGCACGCGCGCGCAACGACGTAATCGCGATCGTAAGGCTTGCCGATGTAATCGTTCGAGCCGAGCGCGAGGCCGCGAATGCGGCTGCGCACCTCCGCCTCGGTCGACAGCATCAGGATGGGCATGTGCTCGCTGCCCGGCGTGGCGCGGATCTCCTCCATCAGCTCGACGCCGTTCCCGTCCGGCAGCTGCGCATCCAGGATCGCAAGCGTCACAGGCTGCGCAGCGAGCGCTGTGCGCGCCGCCGCCAAGCTATCGCAGCCGATAGCAGGAATTTCCGCAGCCTCGAATGCCTCGAGCAGATCCATACGCACGGTGAGACTGTCGTCGACGATCATCACCACGCCACTCATGACCGCGCCTCCGCGCCACCCACGGCCAAAGCCAATTCTGCGCCGATCTGCCCCAGCGGTAGAATGCGCTCGGCGGCGCCGATAAGCGCTGCCTCGCGCGGCATGCCGTAGACTACGCAGGTCGCCTCGTCCTGCGCAATGGTGAGTCCGCCCGCGAGGCGGATACGCAGCAGCCCCTCGGCGCCGTCGCGCCCCATTCCGGTGAGCAGGCAAGCAACCGCGGCAGCGCCACACTCGTGCGCTACCGACTCGAACAGGACGTCCACCGACGGTCGGCACGAGTGCCGCTCGGGCGCGTCGGAAAGCCGCAACCGACCGTTCTGCACGATCAGGTGACGGCCCGCGGGCGCAAGCCATACGCCAGGTGAGGCAAGCGGCTGCCCGCCGGAGATGAACCGTACGCGGTGCGCGCTCTGGCCGTCCAGCCAGTCGGCGAGCGCCGGGGCGAACGGATCGCCGATATGCAGCACCAGGAGGATGGGCACCGGCAAACCTGCCGGGATGCCGTGCAGCACCCGCACCACCGCGCCCGGGCCACCGGTGGATGCGCCGATCGCCACCACGCGGCAGCGCGAAGGCCACGCTTGCAGAAGCGGCGACGTTCCCTGAGAAGCGAGTCGTGCCCGCGGATGGGTGATCACCTTGATCTTCGAGATCAGGCGCACCGTGTCGATCAGCCTGAGCTCCCACGCGTCCGCGACCTCGTCCCCCTGTGGCTTGTCCATCGCCTCGATTGCACCTGCCGCGAGCGCGTCATAGGTCTTGAACAACTCGCCGCGATTGGTGGAGGCTGAGACGATGAGGATCGGGGTCGGGCAATGGGCCATGATGTATTCGGTCGCGGCCAAGCCGCTCATTACCGGCATCATCATGTCGAGCGTGACCACGTCGGGTCGTAGCGCGACGCACAGCTCGATCGCCTGCCGGCCGTCCGCAGCCTCGCCAACTACATCGATGTCGGGCACGGAAGCGAGCACCTCGCACAGGCGCTTTCTCACCGTGAGCGAGTCCTCTGCGACCAGCACGCGCAGCCTGCTCATTGCTGTACCAGCTGCGCCACGCGCTCGAGAAACAGGGCCTGGTCGAACTCGCCCTTGACGATGTAGCCGCTGGCGCCGGCGGCTTCGGCGCGGCGGCTATCTTCGGGCGAATTGCGCGAGGTGACGAGCATGCACGGGACCGCGCACAACCGCGGGTCGGTACGCCAGCGATC
>JBOIEI010000472.1:0-3568 GCA_050741055.1 Burkholderiales bacterium
GCCTGCGCCCCGCTCTCCAGGAGAGACCTCGGTAAGCACGAGCCCGATCGTTCGCTTCGCCGCGCCGGCTACAACGCCCGAATGCGCAGAGGCCCACTCCGATGCGGAATCGACGGTGATGGCCGCATGCAGCAAGGCGTCGCGTCGCCACAACTCGACATCGGTACGCGTGCCGGGTGCCGTGTCCGAGACTTCGCGCATCAGGTCCGACGGTTCCTCGATCGACTTGCCGCCGTATCCCAGCACGATGTCGCCGGGGCGGATGCCAGCTCGGCTCGCCGGGCTTTGGCTGCGAACGGCCGTGACCAGCGCGCCGCGCGCCGGATCGAGATTGAACGACGCGGCCAGCACTTCGCTCACGGGCTGGGCCTCGATGCCGAGGAAGCCGCGGGCGATGCTGCCTCGGCTGCGCAGTTGCTTGCCCACCTCGAGCGCGGTCTCGATGGGAATGGCGAACGACACGCCCATGTAGCCGCCGGTGCGCGTATAGATCTTGGAGTTGATTCCCACCACCTCGCCGCTCAAATTGACCAGCGGCCCGCCCGAGCTGCCCGGGTTGATGGCTACGTCGCTTTGCAGGAAGCGAGTCGGCGACCCGCTGGGCAAATTGCGTTCCTTGGCGCTGATGATTCCGGCCGTGATGGTATTGTCGAAGCCGAATGGGGAGCCGATTGCGGCCACCCAATCGCCGACGCGCAGGCGCCGCGAGCTGCCCACCGGGGCTGCGCGCAGCCCCCGCGCGCTCACCTTGAGCAGAGCGATATCGGTATCGGCATCCATGCCCACGATCTTCGCCTTCAGCTCGCGCTTGGAGCCGGTCAGGCGCACATAGACTTCGTCGACGCCCTCGACCACGTGCGCGTTGGTCAGTATGTAGCCGTCATGGCCAAGCACGAAGCCGGATCCAAGCCCCGTCACCGTGCGCTGCGTTGCCTCGCCCATCAACTCGCGGTAGACATCGAAATGCCGCTCGGCGATTCCCGGAGCATGACGGACGAGCGAACGGGTCGTGATGTTGACCACCGAAGGACCGACGCGCTCGATCAGCAGGGTGAAATCCGGTAACCCTGAAACGCGGTCCGGCGCATGGGCCGGCGCCGGCGCTGCCACTGTCGCTGCCGCCGCAACATCGACCGCAAGGGCAGATTCCTCGCGCACACCCTGCGACACGGCGATGAAGACACCTGCAGAGACGAGACAACCGGCGATGAACCACTTCGGCGCGGACATGAAGGTTTTGGCAACTTTGTTATGGGACGGGTGTCCGGTGGCATGCGCGGAGCAACTGCCATGCCCGGCCTCAACCGGTCTCCGGTCCACGGTCTGGCCACACGGCCGCACCCTGATTCAGCAGCGCCTATGCGTTCGTACTACAGCAGACGATCGAGCGTTGCCAGAATCAACCCGGCGAGGTGGCACACCGCACCAGGAAACGCACTACAAACGGGAATCCGATGCGCAAAAAAAATTGGCTAACCGAAAAAGTACTCTGGGAGAAACCGGTGCGCAGGATGCGCTGCGCAAGGTGCAACCCGCGGATTCGGTGAGACGCTGCGCAAAGTACAACCTACAACGCGCAAAGGCTGCGTACAGATCCGACGTGCAGAATTCGCTGCGCGAGAAATGCAACGCGCAGAGATACGCCGCGCGAGGGCGGCGCTACGCCGCAGCGGGCCCGCTATGCCGCGCCTCCGCCGCCAGCAGCTGCAGCAGCGACTTGCGCAGCACGATCTGGTCGAGCAGCTTGCGACAATCGTAGTCGAGCCCGATCGTTCGCCGACGCTGGTTGAAACGCCTGCATGCCGCACGATACTGCACGAGCTGCAGCACGATGGCTTCGAGCAGCTGGCGATCATCGACCGAACGCTTACTGCCTACGGACTTGGTGGTCATGTCCCGCGCTCCTTCGCTTGTTCTCGCAGGCGTTGAAGCAGCAAGCATGCCAAAAAAAATTCGCCTGGAATCAAACATCGCGCCGGTGCGACGAAGTTGGAATTGCCGGTTCGACGAAGCAACTTACCGCACGCCTCCATGCCAGCCGCTTGACCGGGCCGGTTGACCAAGGCAGTGACCGGCCACCTTCGAGGAATTCCACCACGTCGACTCGGGTATGGAGTTTGCACGCGCGAACGCCATGCACACACGCCGTAGCGGCCTGCATCCTGCGCTCATGCAGGGACAGCCGCACATTATCGATCGGATCGTGGACTCCGCAGGCGCCTTGCAACGGGTACTGCGAGCGGAACCGCAACGGGTTGCACTGGATGTCCTGGTCGACGGGGCGGTGAGCCTCGCGCGACGTGCGCTCGCGGCTGCCGCGCCGGCGATCGAAGTACGGCACGAACCGCACCCGTATATGTTGGAGGTCGACGCTGCGCGCCTGCAGCGCGCCATTGCCGCCTTGATCGTGAGCGCCGTCAAGGGAAGGGCGCCGTCCGCGCCCAAGGGAAGGGCGCCGTCCGCGCCCAAGGGAAAGGCGCCGTCCGCGCCGTGGGTTGCCGTCATCTCTCATGGCAGCGCGGCCGGCGCCGACATTCGCATCACCCAGGCGGGTGCCGAGGTCGATCCACGCGCCTTGGGCGATAGCGTTCGGCACATCGATAGCAACCCGTCCACACTCGATCTGCAAATGTCCCTGGCGCGCCAACTGGTCGAGTTGCAGGGCGGATCGATCGTGGTGAGGGCGGCGGGCGGCGGCGTGCAGCCCAGTCTCGTAGTCCGCCTGCCGGCCAAAGCCGTCAAGCGGTTTGGCGGGAAGCCGACGGCGTTCGCGTCCCCGGCACCGCTCGGCACGCGCCTGGACGGCGTTCATATCCTGCTGGTCGAAGACGACCCGGATGCGCTCGACTTTCTTGCGCTCATCCTGCGCCAGACCGGCGCGACCGTCTCGGCGTTCCCCTTGGCCGCGCCGGCGTTCGACTTTTATTCGCGCAGCGAGCAGCTACCCGACATCGTGGTTTCGGACATCGCGATGCCGGTCGAAGACGGCTACAGCCTCATGTGGCGCCTGCGGGCGTGGGAGCTGAACCACGGTCGCATTCCCGTTCCTGCCGTGGCTGTGTCGGCTTTCGCCCGCGATGAAGACGTGCAGCGCGCCCACGCCCACGGCTTCGACGTTCATGTGCCGAAGCCGGTGGACGCCAGCCAGCTGATCAGCCTCATCGCCGCCTGGACGCGTTCCTCGCCTTAGCACGGCGCGCACACACCGCGGCGCTATCGAGATGCGACACATCAGCCGCAGCGCCGCACGCGTTCGCGGCGCTTCCTTCCGTATTATTTTCCGGGCCCGGACCGACTTTACAGGTTTCCGCCGTCTGAAGGGCTTGCACGTCTGTGCGAGAGCTGCGGCTTTCGCCAAGCCGAACATCGGCTTGCACTTTTTCGCAGCCGCGTTGGCATTTCGGCATGGCTCTTGCAGACGAGCGTTCCTATAGCCGCGCTGGGAGCTCTCATGCAACAAAACCTGGAACTTCGCACCACACAACAACTGACTCTCTCGCCGCAGATCGTACAGGCGATCAGGATCCTGCAGCTCTCTGCGGCCGACCTCGAACACGAGGTCGAAGAG
>JBOIEI010000473.1:0-1958 GCA_050741055.1 Burkholderiales bacterium
CCACGACATACGACACTGCGATAAACCAGCCGTGCCGCAGCCAGAGCCCGACCGATTTCGCTTGTGGATACATGTTGGAGATCGCGACACCCGCGGACGACCCGAACCAGATCATCGAGCCGCCGAACCCGACCGTGAAGGCGAGCATCCCCCAGTCGTAGCCGCCCTGCTTCAGCGCGAGCGCGGTCAGCGGAATGTTGTCGAACACCGACGAGATGAAGCCCAGCCCGAACGCCGTCTGCCACGACGCCGCCGGCAGCTTCTCCACCGGCATCATCGAGGCGATGCTCACCAGCGAGAGCAGGAAGATGCTGCCCTTGAACGCCTCGGGCAGCAGCGACCATTCGGGCTTGCGCCAGCCGGCGGTAAGCAGAAGCGCCACCCATACCGCCAGCCCGATCACGGGCAACTGGTCCCCGAGCTGCGGCGCCTGCGTGTTCATCAGCACGTTGGCGACGATCGCGGCGGCGAGAATGATGAAGACGATGGCGAGGCGTGCCCAGTCGATGCCTTCGCGGGTGGTCTCGTCGCGCGCAATCGGACAATACCGTTGCTGCAGCAACGCGGCCGGGACGCCGAGCACCAGGAGCGCCACAAACGCCGCGATGAAAGCCGGCATCACGGCGGTCGCAGCTACGCCGTCGATCCACATCATCGTGGTGGTGGTGTCGCCCACGACGCTGCCGGAACCGCCGGCGTTGGATGCGGCCACGATCGCGGCCAGATAACCGATGTGGACTTTGCCCCGGTAGACCACGCCGGCCATGGTGCCACCGATCAAGGCCGCGGCGATGTTGTCGAGGAACGACGACAGCACGAAGATCAGGCAGAGCAGCACGAAGCCGCCCTTCCAGTCGTCGGGCAGGTAGCGCGGCAGCGTGGCGGGAACGCGGCTTTCCTCGAAGTGTTTCGACAGCAGCGCGAAACCCAGCAGCAGTCCCAGCAGGTTGGTCAGGATCGCCCACTCGTGGGCGAAATGGGCGCCGAGTCCGGCCAGGCCGTCACCCGTCTTGAACCCGGTGAAGGCGAGCTTGTACGCGGTGATGACCGCCAGGCCGGTCAACGCGACGGCGAGCGTGTGGTGATGCAGCACACCAACGCCGATCAGCGTCAGCGCGAACAGGACGAAGTCGACTGGAATGCCGAACAATGCAGGCCCGTCGGCTGCCGCGGCAATTGCCAGGCCAGGATGGAATAACGTTGCGGCGACGAGCGCCAGGCCACGCGACCACTTCGCCGACCTCCGTCCGTGCGCGCCGTCCGCGCCCGCATGCTGCATGCGCATCCTCCCTCGTTCACGACTCGGGCCGCATGCCGGGGCGTGCTGCACGCGCACCAAGCCGTGGCCTTCATCCCGATGACATACCTGTCCCAAGGTCTACGGGCAAAGGTCTCGCTTGCAACGCTGGGTGCCGGAGCGACCGGGGATGCGCAAGAGCTGCGCGATCCCGTGATGACGGCCGCTTCGCGGCGGCTTACGCCGCCGTAGCTACTCCCCTTTGGAGTTGCATTCCGAGCGATCGAAATGCAGTGCCGCCTTTTATCACGCGCGCTTCGCGGGCGTCAATCGAACGGCCGCGTGCGGCTTGGTTTCGGCCGCGTGCGGCCTTGGTTTCTCGCACCACGATTCCTTCTCGCACCACGGGTCGGTTCGCTCGTGCGAGCCGATCGTGTGCCGATGGCGCTACGCTCACGGCCGGCGCCTGCGTGGGACGTTCTCTCTTGTCCGTGGGATACCATCCCCAAAGGGCCAGCATGACGAAGAATCCCACGACGTAGGCGACGGCGACGAACCAGCCGTGCTTCAGCCAGGAGCCGACCGAGCGCGCTTCCGGAAACATATTGGATACGGCAACGCCTGCCGACGAGCCGAACCACACCATCGAGCCGCCGAACCCCACGGCGAAGGCAAGCAATGCCCAGTCGTAGCCGCCTTGCTTCAGAGCCAGCGCGGTGAG
>JBOIEI010000474.1:0-2674 GCA_050741055.1 Burkholderiales bacterium
GGACTTGACCGAGCGCGATCCGAAGGCTGCGCGCGACGCCTTCGAGGCCTTCAAGGATCTGGTGCAGCGCTATCCGAACAGCAAGTACAGCGAAGACGCGCAGGCGCGCATGGCGTACCTCGTGAACGCGCTGGCCGCGCATGAGGTGCACGTCGCCCGCTACTACCTCAAGCGCGGCGCTTACGTGGCCGCGGCCAATCGTGCGCAGGCCGCGCTGCTGACTTACCCGCGGGCGCCCGCCAACGAGGAGGGCCTGCTCATCATGGTGAAGGCGTACGACGCGATGGGTCTGGTGGATTTGCGCAACGACGCCGAGCGCGTGATGAACAAGAATTTTCCGAACAGCAAGTATCTCAATGGCGGGGTGACCCGGGACACGCCCTGGTGGGTCATCTGGTAGCGTAGCGCTCAGTTCCGCAGCTCTGGCCGGTCCCGAAACAGCTCCAGCGCCTCCGGGTTCGCCAGGGCCTCGAGGTTCTTCACCGGCCGCCCATGGACCACGTCGCGCACCGCCAGCTCGACGATCTTGCCGCTCTTGGTGCGCGGGATGTCCTCCACCTGCACGATGCGCGCCGGCACGTGGCGCGGCGAGCAATTGCGCCGAATCTGTTGCCGGATTCGATTGCTCAACGCCTCGTCCAGCATGAGCCCCGGGCGCAGGCGCACGAACAGAACGATGCGCACGTCGTTCTCCCAGCGCTGGGCGATGGCGAGGCTTTCGACCACTTCGTCCAGTTGCTCGACCTGGCGATAGATCTCGGCAGTGCCGATGCGCACCCCGCCCGGGTTGAGCACGGCATCCGAGCGACCGTAGATGATGATGCCGCCGTGCTCGGTCAGCTCGCACCAGTCGCCGTGACACCAGACGCCGGGGAATTTGTCGAAATAAGCGCTGCGGTACTTGGCGCCGCCGGGATCGTTCCAGAACCCGATCGGCATCGAGGGGAAGGACCGGGTGCACACCAGCTCGCCCTGTCCGGCTGCCTTCGGCGTGCCGTCGTCGTCGTAAACTGCCACCGCCATGCCCAGGCCGCGGCACTGGATCTCGCCGCGATTCACCGCAGCCAACGGATTGCCGAGCACGAAGCACGATATGAGGTCGGTGCCGCCGGACATCGAGCATAGCCGCACGTCCGGCTTGACGCTGCGATAGACGTAATCGAAGCCCTCGGGCGCGAGCGGGCTGCCGGTCGAGAGCACCGTGCCGAGCGCGGGCAAGTCGTGCGTGCGCACCGGCGCGAGCCCCTGCTTGGCGATGGCGTCGATGTACTTGGCCGATACGCCGAGGATGTTCGCGCGCTCGTCGCGCGCGTAGTCGAACAGCACCTCGGGGCCGGGGTGGAAGGGTGAGCCGTCGTAGAGCAGCAGCGTGGCTTCCGAAGCGAGCGCCGAGGCGAGCCAGTTCCACATCATCCAGCCGCAGGTGGTGTAGTAGAAAAGCCGCTCGCCGGGCTTTACGTCCACGTGCAGGAGATGCTCCTTCATGTGCTGCAGGAGCGTGCCGCCCGCCCCGTGCACGATGCACTTCGGCGCGCCCGTGGTGCCCGAGGAGTACAGCACGTACAGCGGATGATCGAACGGCAGTTGCGCGAACTCGATCGTGCGCGCTTCGTAAGGCGCCATCCATTCGTGGATGTCCACTGCATTCGCAATGCGCGAAAGATCGGGCGAGCGTCGCGTATAGGGCACGATCACCACCTGCTGCACGCTCGCCAGGCGTTGCGCGATCTCGGCGACGCGATCGATCACGTCGATCGTTTTTCCGCCGTAGAAGCAGCCGTCGGCGGCGAACAGGATCTTCGGCTCGATCTGGCCGAAGCGATCGAGCACGCCTTGCACGCCGAAGTCCGGCGAGCAGGACGAGAACACCGCGCCGATGCTGGCGGTTGCCAGCATCGCGATCACCGTGCCGGGGATGTTGGGCATGTACGCGGCCACCCGGTCGCCGGGCTGCACCCCCGCGGCGCGCAGCGCCTGCGCCAGCCGCGAGACTTCGGCGTACAGTTCGGCGAACGTCACCTGGCTCGCAGCCTGGTCTTCGCCGCGGAAGACGAGTGCGATCGAGTCGTCCTGGCGGCGCAGCAGGTTCTCGGCGAAATTGAGCCGGGCGCCGGGAAACCAGCGCGCGCCGGGCATGGCGTCGGCATCGATCAGCACGCGTTCGGCCGTGCGCGCGGCGATCACGCCGCAATAGTCCCAGACGGATTGCCAGAACTGGTCACGATGATCGATCGACCAGCGCCACAGCGCGTCGTAGTCGGCGCAGGCGAGCCGGTAGCGCTCGTTCGCCATGCGCATGAACGCGGTCAGGTTGGCGCGCGCGGTTGTTTCCGGCGTAGGCTGCCAAAGCGAAGCGTTGTTCACAGCGTAGCGTCGTTCATGGCGATGCGTTGTTCATGGCGCAGCGTCGTTCATGGCGCAGCGTCGTTCATCCGGCGTCCTCGGAGCGCAGCAGCGGAAACAGGATCACGTCGCGAATGCTCGGCGTATCGGTGAGCAGCATCACCAGCCGGTCGATGCCCACCCCTTCGCCCGCGGTCGGCGTCAGCCCGTATTCGAGCGCGCGGATGTAGTCAGCGTCGTAATGCATCGCCTCGTGGTCGCCCGCGGCCTTCTGCCGCGCCTGTTCGCGAAAGCGCTCGGCCTGGTCCTCGGGATCGTTCAGCTCCGAGAA
>JBOIEI010000475.1:0-4391 GCA_050741055.1 Burkholderiales bacterium
ACCACGATGTGGACGACCACATCATGAACCAGATTCGGGCCGGCAACAAGCCCGCATCGAGCATGCGAGGGACAGCTTGCGCGTTTGGTCGGCGACGCGCCCGGCCTGATCGCGTCACGTATACCTAACGCGGTAGGATTCAGTCAGGCGCAATCGCGTCCTTCCGGAACACGCGCTGCCTTGCCTTGCGCGAAGGGACATGAATCGTCATGCGCCTGCGCAGGCGCGATCCCGGCTGATCGAAGCGATCCTGGATTCCCGCCGGCGCGAGAAGGATGTTCACATGCCACTTTCAGAGGAGTAATCGGTGAAGAGTTTCGCTGCAGTGGCCGCGTTGACCGTCGCGGCCGTGCCGATCGCATCGGCGCAAACCACTTATCCGACCAAGCCCGTTCGCATCGTGGTGGGGTTTTCGGCCGGCGGACCCTCGGACACCGTTGCGCGCCTGCTGGCGCAGCAGCTGACCGAGCGTCTGGGCCGCAACGTCATCGTGGAGAATCGGCCCGGGGCAACCGGGACGATCGGCGCCGAGCTGGTCGCCAAGGCGCCGCCCGACGGGCACACGCTCTATCTCGCCAGCCAGACGACGCACGCGGTGGCGCCCTACATGTACAGCAATGTCGGTTATGATCCGGTGAAGGATTTCGCCACGATCACGCTCGCGATGCAGAATCCGTTGCTGGGCGTGGTGCATCCGTCGCTGAACGTGCATTCGGTGCAGGAGCTGATCGCGTTTGCGCGCGCGCACGCCGGCCAGCTCAATTTCGCGACCGGCGGCCAGGGCTCCTCGCCGCACATGTCGATGGAGCTGCTGAAGAGCATGGCCAAGATCGACATGGTCGCGGTGCACTACAAGGGCGATGGCGCGGCGATTCCCGAGGTGATCGGCGGGCAGGTGCCGCTGATGTTCGCGAGCATCGCCGGCTGGTTGCCCCATGCCAAGTCGGGCCGGGTACGAGGCATCGCCGTGACGAGCGCGAAGCGCTCCAGCATCGCGCCGCAGTATCCGACGGTTGCGGAAAGCGGCCTTCCTGGGTTCGAGGTGATTACCTGGTTCGGGATCCTCACCACGGCCGGAACGCCGCCGGACGTGATCGCGCGCCTGAACCAGGAACTGGTTCGCGCTCTCGCTGCGCCGGCCGTGAAGGCGCAGGCAACCACGCTCGGGATGGAGATCGTGGGCAACAGCGCCGAGCAATATGCCGCGTTCCTCAAGTCCGAGAACGCCAAGTGGGGCAAGATGGTGAAGGCGTTGAAGCTGAGGGCGAATTGAGTGAAGGGTGAACTGAGTGAAGGATGAAATGTGAAGATCGAACGCATCGAGATCTTCGTCACCGAGCTGCCGGTGCGGGTGAAGCGCATCTTCTCGAGCGGCAGCTACGACACCGGTCCGCCGCAGCAGCAGCTCGGCAAGCCGGTGTTGGTGAAGGTCCACGCCGGCGGCGTGGTCGGCTTGGGCCAGGTCCGCGCGATCAGCCCGGGACACTTCGTCGCCGATACGACGCACAGCATGGTGGCCGCGATCCAGGAGATCTACGGACCCGCCTTGATCGGCAAGGATCCGTTCGATATCGAAACCATCACGGCGGCGTTCGATGCGCGCCTGGCCGGCAACCCGGCGGCGCGCGCGGCGCTCGATATCGCGCTCTACGATTGCATGGGCAAGGCTGCACAATTGCCGGTGCACAAGCTGATCGGGGGTTGCTGCCAGCCGCGCATTCCGCTCGAATGGTCGGTCAGCATGGCCGACGACGTCGGCGTGATGGTGGCCGAGGCGCGGCGTGCGGTGGAAGAGTTCGGCATGCGGGTGCTGTGCATCAAGGCGGCGGACCGGCGCGGCTGGCGCCAGGACGTGAAGAACTTCGAAACGGTTCGGCGTGCCGTCGGCGACGACGTGGTGATCGGTGTCGATCCCAACACGGGCTGGAGCCTCGCCGATTCGCTGTGCGCGATCGAGGCCCTGCGCGCGCTCGACCTGGGCTACATCGAACAGCCGGTCGCGCGGCGCGACCTGGAGGGCATGGCCGAGATCCGGCGCGAGGCGCGCGGCATCCCGGTCATGGCCGACGAGGGGCTCTTCACGCTGCAGGACGCGTATGCGCTCGCGCGAGCGCGAGCCTGCGATGCCTATTGCATCAAGCTCTACAAGATCGGCGGGCTCACGCCGGCGCGCAAGATCGCGGCGGTGGCCGAAGCCTGCGAGATTCAGTTGAATTGCGGCGGGCTGGCCGTGCAGTCGCAGCTGGAAGCGGCGGCGGCCGCGCACTTCTATGCGGCAACCCCGCAGCGGCGCATGATGGGCGCCGGCGAGTTCGTGTTCGGCTTGAACACCGTCGGTCCCGATCCGCTGGTGCCGGCTACGGATTTCGTGGTGCGCGATGGCCACGTCGACGTGCCGACCGGTCCGGGGCTCGGCATCGCCCTCGACGAGGCCGCGCTCGAGCGTCATACCCTGCGACGCGAGACCGTGCGCGCGTAGGGGATCTAAATCGATTGCAGCATGGATGCCCGGCAAGGAGAACGACATGGCAAGCGAACTGTTCGACAAAGGTCTGGCGATACGCAAGGAAGTGCTCGGCGCCGAATACGTGGAGAAGTCGATCAAGGGGGCGGACGAATTTGCCCTGGCGATGCAGGAGTTCGCCACCGAGGTGGCCTGGGGTGCGATCTGGACGCGCCCGGGCCTGCCGCGCAAGACGCGAAGCCTCCTGAACATCGCCCTGCTGACGGTGATGAACCGCCCGCACGAGCTGAAGCTGCACATCCGCAGCTCGTTCGCCAATGGCGTCAGCAAGGAAGAGATCAAGGAAGTGCTGCTGCAGGTGGCGGCGTACGCCGGCGTGCCCGCGGGCATCGACGGCTTTCGCCTGGCGCGCGAAGCGTTCGCGGAGATGGAGGCAGCGAAGGAGTGAAGCGTTATTCCCGCGAACGCGGGAATCGAGGAACAACGTTGGTTCGCTGAGCTCCCGTTTTCACAGGAGGTCGCTTCCGCCACAGCGGGAGCGACGCCGTTCGTCATTCCCGTGAAAATGGGAATCCAGGACGCAGCAGCAAGCAAGGTACGTCGATGACCAGTGCTGGAGGTGTGAATTGAGCGACAGACCAGCCGAGCCCACATGGCCGCGCGGCATCTACGATTCCCTGGTGGCGAAGAAGGTACGGCAGGTGGCGTATGTGCCCGACGCCGGGCACTCCGAGCTGATCAAGCTGTGCCAGGCCACCGAGCAGATGTCGACCATCTCGCTCACGACCGAGGAGGAAGGCGTCTCGATGCTCGCCGGCGCGTGGCTGGGCGGCGAGCGTGGCGTGCTGCTGATGCAATCCTCCGGTGTCGGCAACTGCATCAATCTCTTCAGCATGGTGCAGGAGTGCCGCTTTCCGCTGCTGATGCTCGTGACCATGCGCGGTCAATGGGGCGAATTCAATCCCTGGCAAGTCTGGATGGGCAGCTCGACACGCACGATCCTCGAGCAGTGCGGGGTGGTGTGCTACGACGTCGACGAGCCCGAGCGTGTGGTCGAAACGGTGGCAGCGGCATCCGACCTCGTCTTCAACGCTTACCGCTGCGCCGCCGTGCTGATCGGCCAGCGCGTGCTCGGCAGCAAAACCTTCCTGAAGTGAGAACGGCCATGACGACAAAAGGCGCGACGAAACGCAAAATCGTTCTGCAACGCCGCGAGGTGGTGGCGCGCATCCTGCGCGATCGCGGCGGCGCGTTGGTGGTGCCGGGTCTCGGTGCGCCGACCTGGGATGCGGCGGCCGCCGGCGATCATCCGCTCACCTTCCAGATGTGGGGCGCGATGGGCGGCACGGCGATGATCGCGCTCGGCCTCGCGCTGGCGCAGCCGCAACGCCGGGTGATCGCCCTGCCCGGCGACGGCGACATGCTGATGGGCATTGGCAGCCTCGCGACCATCGGCACGCAGGGGCCGCCGAACCTGGTCGTGGCGGTGATCGACAACGAGCGCTACGGCGAAACCGGCATGCAGGAGACGCACACCGCACGCGGCGTCGACCTGGAAGGCATCGCGCGCGCTTCGGGCTTCGGCCAGACGGCGACCGTCTACACGATACAGGAGCTGGAAGCGGCCATGCCGCTGCTCTACGAAGCGCAAGGGCCGGTATTCATCGGCATCAAGGTGACCACGCAGCCGGTGCCCAACGTGCTGCCGCCGCGCGACGGGGCGTGGTTGAAGCACCGCTTTCGCCAGGCGCTGCTGGGCGACAAGGCGTTCGAGTAGCGGCCCGGCTGGCGGCGAGGAGGGCGGTGTGGAGCTGGGGCTGCGAGACCGGGTTGCACTCGTGACCGGTAGCGGCGGCGGTATCGGGCGCACCATCGCGCTCACCTTGGCGGCCGAGGGCGCCAGTGTCGCGGTGAACGACGTCAACGA
>JBOIEI010000476.1:0-11271 GCA_050741055.1 Burkholderiales bacterium
CAGCTCGTTCACCAGCCCCATCTCGAGTGCCTGCTTCGCCCCGATCGTCTGCGCGGTATACAGGAAATAGCGGCCGCGGTTCATGCCCATCAGGAGCGTGAAAATCACATTCACGCCATCGCCCGGCACCATGCCGCCGCGGAAATGCGCGCTGTCCTGGAACGAGCAATCGTCGGAACCGATGACGATGTCGCACAACAGCGGCAGCTCCGGGTGACGCAGCGCGGGGCCGTTCACCACGCCGATCATCGGCACCTCGATGTTGAGCATGTTCATGGTGAAGCGGCGCGCCTCCGAGCCGAGCTTGCCCCATTGCTCGGGCGTGAGCTTCGGCACCGCCCGATCGGTGGACGGCGTTACCTCCGGTCCGGAGAATTCCGCGCCAATGCCCGTGAGGATGACGATCTGGTTTTCCGGATCGCGCCCCACGTCGTTGAACGCCTCCTCGAGATTCGAATGCGCCGCCGGCCCCCAACGCAGCGAGTCGCCGTTGCTATGCAGCGTCATTTCGAGAATGCCGTCCTCGCGGCGAAACCGGATCGTCTCGTACTTGTCGGCATAGTCTTTCAGTTGGGTCGGCATGGCTCCTCCGCGGCTAGCGTTAGATCGCGAATGCAAAGGCACGTCATTCGCGTGAAAACGGGAAACTTCACGCGGCATTGCGCAGAGCGGCATTTCGCTGCTGCGCGCGGATCGCCTCCAGCTTGTCGTCGAACAAGGTGATCGGCGGATACGCGTCCGGATCGGTGTCGACGTCGATCAGGGTCGGCTCGCCGCTGCCGAGCGCATCGAGCAGCGCCGGCAGGTATTCGCCGGCGTGCTCGACCGCAATGCCGCGACAGCCGCACGCGCGCGCGATCGCGGCATGGTCGACCGGCGTGAATTGCACCGCGCTGGTATGGCGGCCGAACTTCACGTCCTCGGCATCCTTCTGATAGCCGAGCACGCCGTTGTTCAACACGGTCACGACGACCGCCGTGCCGGTGCGCCGCGCCGTCTCCAGCTCCGACCAGACGTGACCGAAGGCGCCGTCGCCGACCACGCACAGCACCGGGCTCGTTGGCCGCGCCGCCTTGGCCCCGAGCGCGAGCGGCAATCCCCAGCCCAGGCCGGCCAGCCCGCGCGGCGAAATGAAGCGCATGCCCGCTTGCAGGCAGCGCAGGTAACAGGCCATCCACACCGACGAGTAGCTCGCGTCGGCCACCACGATCGTATCCGGCGTGAGCACCCGCTGCATGTCCGCCATGACGCGCTCGGGACGAATGGGCGAGGCATTGGACGAAAGCAGCGGGGCGATCTCGCGCGCGCTCAGTTCCCGGGCAGCGGCGATCTTCTCGATCAGCGCCTGCGGGCGTGTGCGGCGCCCGCGCAACCGCTCGGTGAGCGCTTCGAGCGTGAGCCGCGCATCCCCGGCGAGGCGCAGCGCCTCGTAGTTGCGGCCGATCTCGAGCGGATCGACGTCGATATGGATGAAGCGCGCTAGAGGCGAGTAAACGCTCCAGGAATCCGTGCCGTTCTGCGCCGTGCGCGTGCCGACCAGCACGATCACGTCCGCTCGCTGCAGCAGCGGGCGCAGGTGATAGCTCGGCGACAGCCGGCCGAGCGCGTTGCCGCCTACCCCGAGCGACAACGGCGCATCTTCGGCCACCGCGCCCTTGCCCATGACGGTGGTCATGACGGGGAGATACGCTTCCTCCTGCAACCGCGCCAGCGCCTGCGCGGCGCCGGACAAATGCACGCCGCCGCCGGCAATGACGAGCGGGCACTTGGCGGAGGCGATCAGCGCCGCCGCCGACTCGATGCGCTCCGGGTCGGCCAGTGCTCGGTCGAGCGGAAAGGAGCCGAGCTCCGCCTGCCGCTTGCCGTGCTCGGTCGTGGTCTCGCGCAGCAGGTCCGCGGGAATGAGCAGCACCACCGGGCCGGGGCGGCCTCCCGCGGCGGTGGCGAACGCCATGTCGATGTAATCCTCGACGCGCGCAGCCTCGGTCACGCGCCGCACCCACTTGGTACAGCCCTGGAAGAGCAGCCCGTGATCGAGCTCCTGGAATGCGTTGCGGTCGCTGTTCGAGCGCTCCACTTCCTGCACCAGCGCGACTACCGGGACGGACGACTTGAGCGCCTCTGCGAGCGGTGCGACCAGCAGGGTGGCGGCCGGACCGTTTTGGGCGGTCACGACCGCGACGCGCCCGCTCACGCGCGCATAGCCGTCGGCCATCGCGCCGCCGGCATTCTCGGTGCGATAGGTGAACTGGCGGATGCCGGCGTCCTCGGCCGCGAGCAGCGCCGCGGACGGAAGGCTTTGCGAGAAGAGGATCTCTACACCGTGACGCGCGAGGCAGGCGGTGACGATTTCAGCGACGCTCTTCGCGTTGGGCATTTCGCATCCTCACGTCTCCTCCCTCACCCCTCACCCCGGCAAAGCGCTACTTCTTCGCCGCGAACGCCCCCGCGCTATCGCCGGACAACTTGCCGAACACCACGCCCGAGGTGAGCCCGGTACCGCCGGGATAGTTGTGATAGAAGATGCCCCCTACCAGCTCGCCGGCGGCGTAGAGGCCCTGAATGCCGTGGCCTGCCTGGTCTTCCACCTGGCCGCTCGTCGGGTTGATCTTCACGCCGCCGAAGCTGAAGGTCACGCCGCACGTGACCGCGTAAGCTTCGAACGGCGGCTCGTCCAGGCGATTGGCCCAGTTGGTCTTGTTGATCTTGAGCCCCTCGGTACAGCGCCCGTCCTTGATCGCGGGGTTGTACGGGATGTCGGCGCGTACCGCCGCGTTGTAGGTCTTGAGCTCCTTGAGGCAGTTTTCCGCATCCACGCCTTCGAGCTTCGGCACCAGTTCTTCCAGCGTGTTCGCGCTGACCTTGGTGATCTGCCTGATGCGGTACTCGTCGCGCAGCGACGGAATGATCTTCTTGTCGAAGATTTGCCAGGCGAACATGTTGGGCTGGTTCAGCACCACGGCGCCGTACTTGGCGTAGGTGTAGTTGCGGAAGTCGGCGCCTTCGTCGACGAAGCGCTCACCGCGAGCGTTCACCATCACGCCCCAGGGATAGCAATGCTTCTGGAAATTGTCGCCGACCGCGAGATCGCCGAACGCGGGCGCGTTCATGTCCCAGCCGACGGCGTGGCAGCCCGACCAATGGCCATACGGCATGGCACCGACGTCGAGCGCCATGCGGATGCCGGCGCCCGTGTTGAAGCGCGTGCCGCGCACCTTGGCGAGATCCCAATTGGGCCCCAGATACCGGGCGCGCATCTCTGCATTCGATTCGAATCCACCGCAAGCCAGCACGACCGCCTTGCACGGGATGTCGACCAGCTTGCCTTGGTGCTTCGCGCGCACGCCCTTCACGCCGGTGTCGTCGGCGATCAGGCTCACCGCAGGCGTTTCGTAGTAGATGGGAATGCCTTCGCGCGCGCAGGCCTTGTGCTCGAGGTCCACCAGGCCCGGCCCGCCGCCCCAGGTCTCGACCGCCAGCCCGCCCCAGAACTTCCACTTGCCATCGACCTGAAAGGCCTGGCGCTTGTAGGAGAGCTGAAACTTGATGCCCTTCTTGCGCAGCCACACATAGGTCGGGTGACTGCGGGTGACCAGCGTTTCGGTGAGGTCGGGGTCGCAGCGGTAATTGGTGATGCGGCCCATGGTGTCGAAGAATTCATCGGCGGTGAACGAGCCGAAGTCGTTGTCGCGCTTTTCCTCTGCGGTCATGTCCGGAACCAGCGCCGCGATGTCGTCGGCATTGTTGAACACCAGGCGCGTGATGCCCGCGGTATAGCGGCTGTTGCCGCCGCACTCTTCTTCCGGCGCCGCTTCCAGCATGATGACGCTGCAGCCGTGCTCGCGCGCGGCCAGGGCGGCACACGCCGCGGCATTGCCCGCACCGACCACGACCACGTCGGCGCTACCCAGTTTGTTCGCTGCCATGATGAGTTCCTCGATTCAGAAAAGACGCCTGCGCATGCCGGGAGTCCAGCAGCGAACGCGAGCTGCTGCCGTCCGCGCCGAAGGCGCGATCGCCCAAGGGCGGCCGGCGCACGGGCTGTTCGGACTCGACCCGATTCCCTGGCCGGCGAAGCGGTTCGCCGGGTCCCGCTCGATTATACATAGCGCCTCTGCCCGGATTCGGGCATCGTCTTCTGCCCGGATTCGGGCGTCGTCTTCGGCCCGGATTCGGGCATCGTCCTCGGCCGGGTCCGGCATGATGGCCGGCCCGGACCGCTATGCCGTCGAGAGCCTGGTCAACCAGACCGCCACGGAGATGCGCATGGATGCGGCGGAGCCGGGTGTCGTGGCTGGTCGGACCCCAAGCGCGATGACGCGGCTGAACGCGGGCATAGCGATTGCCCACCTGGCCACCGCGCCGTGTCTCGACGCCGCCAATCACGATGTCGCCGCGCTACGCGCCACCCATGCATCGTCGCCAAGGCTTGAAAGCTTCGGCTGCTGTCGCCATGTGGTCGATGCCCATCGGGTGAGCGGGCGAGGCGGCAAACCGCATCGGGTACACTGACTTCCCCTCTCACGCACCTCGCTTCGAATTCCGGAGAGTCATGGACCAGACCGTCGACACGCCCCCCGTCATTCGCCTCGCCGACTATCGTCCGCCGGCCTATCTCATCCCGTCGGTGGACCTCAATTTCGATATTCGCGACGACGCCAGCACGGTGACCGCGCGCCTGGCGCTGACACGCAATCCCGCCGCGTCCGATCCCGCCGCGCCGCTGGTACTGGACGGCGACGAGCTGAAACTGGAGTCGGTCCGCCTCGACGGGCGGCTGCTCGCTGCTTCCGAATACAGCATCGAGCCCGAGCGCCTGACGATTCCGAACGTGCCCGATCGCTTCGTGCTCGAGACCGTCTGCTCGCTCGACCCCGCGTCCAACACCAAGCTGATGGGGCTGTACGCATCGAAGACCGGCATCTTCACCCAATGCGAGGCCGAGGGCTTCCGGCGCATCACCTGGTTCATCGATCGGCCCGACGTGATGAGCCGCTACACCACCACGATTCGCGCGGACAAGAGCCGCTATCCGGTGCTGCTGTCCAACGGCAATCCGGTTGCGCAGGGCGGTGCGAAAGGCGGACGACATTGGGCCAAATGGGTCGATCCCTTTCCCAAGCCGTCGTACCTGTTCGCCATGGTCGCGGCCAAGCTCGATCGGCTGGACGATAGCTTCGAAACGCGCTCCGGACGCAAAGTCAAGCTGCAGATCTACGTCGAGCCGGGCAAGCTCGATCAAGCCGGGTTCGCCATGCAGGCGCTGAAAAAAGCGATGCGCTGGGACGAGCAGACGTTCGGTCTCGAAGTCGATCTGGACCAGTACATGATCGTGGCGGTCGGGGACTTCAACATGGGGGCGATGGAGAACAAGGGCCTCAACATCTTCAACACCAAATACGTGCTCGCCCGCCCCGATACCGCCACCGACACCGACTATCAGAACATCGACCGGGTCGTGGCGCACGAATACTTTCACAACTGGACCGGCAATCGCGTCACCTGCCGCGACTGGTTCCAGCTCTCGCTCAAGGAAGGGCTCACCGTATTCCGCGACCAGGAGTTCGGTGCGGACATGTATTCGCGCGCGGTGCAGCGCATCCAGGAAGTACGGGCGCTGCGCGCCGCGCAGTTTCCCGAGGACGCCGGGCCCATGGCGCATCCGGTACGGCCGCAGTCGTACATCGAGATCAGCAACTTCTATACGCCGACGGTGTACGAGAAAGGCGCCGAGGTCGTGCGCATGATCCAGACCTTGCTCGGCGCGGCCAATTTCCGCAAGGGCATGGATCTGTATATCCAGCGCCACGACGGACAAGCGGTGACCTGCGACGATTTCGTGCAGGCGATGCAGGATGCGAGCGGCATCGACCTCGCGCAGTTCAGGCGCTGGTACGACCAGGCCGGCACGCCGGTGGTCGAGGTCGAAGACGAATTCGAACCGGCCTCGCGGCGCTACACGTTGATCTTCAGGCAGTCGTGCCCGCCCACCCCGGGGCAGCCGGAAAAGCAGCCGCTCCACATCCCGCTCGCGCTCGGGCTGATCGGAGCGCAGGGCAAAGAGTATCCGCTGCATCTTGAAGGCGAGCCGGACGGCGGCGATACCACGCGCGTGCTCTCGCTCACCGAGGCGCGCAGCCGCTACACCTTCGTCGATATTCCCGAGCGTCCGGTCCCTTCCATTGCGCGCGGCTTCTCCGCCCCGGTGAACGTTCGCCATGCCTACAGTGCCGACGATCTCGCGCACCTGATGGCGTACGACAGCGATCCGTTCAATCGCTGGGAAGCGGGCCAGCGTCTGGCTGCGAATCTCATGCTCGACAGCGTCGTTGCGATGCGATCGGGCGGTGAGCCGCGGGTGCCGGAATCCTTCATCGCCGCGTTCGCCCGCGTGCTGGGCGATGCGGGCGCCGATCCGGCGTTCGCTGCCGAGGCGCTCGCGTTACCCTCCGAGGGATTTCTCGCCGAGCAGATGAGTGAAGTCGATCCGGACGCGATCCATCGCGTGCGGGTGGATTTGCGCCGGCAGCTGGCGTCGTCGCTACGCGAGGAGCTGGCCGAAACCTACGAGCGTTTCGCACAAGACGGCCCGTACAGCCCGGATGCGGCCTCGGCGGGCCGCCGGTCGCTGCGCAACCTGTGCCTGGGTTATCTCGGCGAGCTCGGCGACGCGCAGGCGCGCAAGCGGGTCGTGCAGCAGTTCGAGCATGCCGACAACATGACCGATTCGATCGCGGCGATGAGCACGCTGGCGCAATTCGACTGGCCCGAGCGCAACCAGGCGCTCGGGCAGTTCTACGAGCGCTGGCGCAACGAGGCGCTGGTGCTCGACAAGTGGCTCGCCGTGCAGGCGACCTCACGTCTGCCGCGGGCCTTGGCCGAGGTGCGTTCGCTCATGCGCCATCCGGCGTTCGATCCGAAGAATCCGAACAAGATTCGCGCGTTGATCAGCAGCTTCTGCCACGGCAACCCTGTTCGATTCCACGCCGCCGACGGCTCGGGTTACGACTTCTGCGCCGAGCGGGTAATTGCACTCGATCCGCTCAATCCGCAGGTTGCGGCCCGGCTTGCGCGCGCATTCGATCGCTGGCGCAAATTCGACGCCGGCCGGCAAGCGCATGCACGCGCGGCGCTGGAGCGCATCCGCTCGAGCTCCAATCTTTCGCGCGATACGCTCGAGGTGGTGAGCCGCGCGCTCGCATGAGCTCGCTCGCGAGGCAGGCCCGCCGGCAATGAGCAAGCCGCCAAGCTCAGGCGCGAGGCACCACGCAGCGTCGATCTGGTCTAGCTTGACGGGCGATTGATGCCCAACTTCGCGATTACAGATTGCCGTAAGGACAACGCCGAGGTCATCCGGCAGACCTGTCCACTCGGCATCCGAGCGTCTTACAGGTTTCCGAGATCGGTGATTGCATCGATCACCATCCCGGTGCCGACTGCAATCAAAAGAATATCGGCAGCCACGCGGACATATCGGTATCCAGGCGGCGGTGTGCCGATCCGGACAACGAGCGCTGGTGGGAGGTCATAGAAAATCACGTCCCGCGGCAGTGACCGTCCGATACTCCATTTCTTCGCCTGTCCTGGCGGCATGCAACCATTGTTCTTCTTTGCCAGGCCGGGTGGACAGTGGCCGGAACGATATTCGGTAACGTAGTACTCGCGAACAATGCTCCGATGGCGGTCATCGAAATTTCGACTGGCCGCACCGGACGATCGGGGCGCCTCCCCACGCCGCCCGTTTGAGCCGTCATGCCCACCTTCGTCCCGGCCTTTGCGGTTGTCCTGGCGTGCGTCATCGACGCGATTCTTGCCCTTCCCGTTTCCCCGTCCAGCGTCTTGCTGCTTGCCGCCACCCTTGCCGGGTGGAGGATCGGCAAAGACCGGATTGGGTGCCAACAATGCAACAACCGCCAACCACGTCGTCCATGCTGTCATCTTCATACAAATAAATACTCCGTTCCAGCGACAGGTGACGTGCCGCGTATTCACGCTCATTGTATTCGAACGAACCTTCGCAAGCGCCGGGCCCACTGCATCACTTGAAAGCGGCTTGACGCAGACGCAGGACCCGAGCTTGTAAATCGTATCAGAACCCAGGATCAGGAACGTTGAGACCGCGGGGTCGATTCCATTCTGCGCTACCCACTGACCGGCTCGCGCATCGTGACCAACTCCTCGGCCGCCGTCGGATGAATGCCGATGGTGGCATCGAATTGCGCCTTGGTCGCGCCGCAAACGAGCGCCACGGCGAACCCCTGGACGATCTCTCCGGCGTCGGCGCCGACCATGTGCACCCCGAGCACGCGGTCGGAGCCCTTGTCGACCACGAGCTTCATCAGGGTCAACTCGTTGCGTCCCGACAGCCGGTGCTTGAGCGCCGTGAACGTGCTCTTGTAGATCGCGATGTCGGGATAGTCGTGCCGCGCCTGCGCCTCGCTCAGTCCGACGGTGCAGACATTGGGGTTGCTGAACACGGCCGTCGGAACGTAGCGGTACTCGAGCTCGCGTTGCCCTTTTCCGAACAGGCGATCGGCGACCACCATGCCTTCGGCGAGCGCCACAGGGGTCAATTGCACCTTGTGTATCACGTCGCCGATGGCGTGCACAGAGGGCACGTTGGTCTGGAACTGATCGTCCACGATCACGGCTCCGTTGACGGCGACCTCGACCCCGGCGCGTTCGAGTCCGAGGCCTTCGGTATTCGGGTTGCGTCCGGTCGCGTACATCACCGCGTCGGTTTCGATCGTGGTGCCGTCGGAGAACTGGCACACGACACAATCGCCTCGACGTTCGATCGATTCGATGTGGCTGCGCAGACAGATGCGCACGCCTTTTTTGGCCATTTCGGCACCCAGGAATGTCCCGAGATCGTTGTCGAAAACTTTCAGCAGGCAATCGCCGCGATAGCTCAGCACCGTCTCGACGCCGAGGCCGTGGAAAATCGAGGCGAATTCCAACGCGATGTAACCGCCGCCGACCACCACGGCGCGCCTGGGCAGCCGCGGCAGATGAAACGCTTCGTTCGACGTGATGGCGAGCTCCTTGCCCGGAATGTCCGGGACCACTGGCCAGCCACCTGTTGCCACCAGGATATGCCGCGCGCTGACTCGGCGGCCTTCGACTTCGATCGTGTGGGCATCGAGAACTCGTGCGCGCGACTTGAACACCGTGACACCGGCGCCGGTCAGCAGCCGCTCGTAGATGCCGTTGAGCCGCGCGATCTCCTTGTCCTTGTTGGCTACCAGGGTCGGCCAGTCGAAGGCCGGCTTGCTTGCCGCCCAGCCGAAGCCGACTGCGTCGTCAAAATCTTCGGCATAGTGGCCCGCGTAGGCGAACAGCTTCTTCGGAATGCAGCCGACGTTGACGCAGGTGCCGCCCATGTAGCGATCTTCCGCGACCGCGACGCGGGCACCGAGGGCGGCCGACATGCGGCTCGCGCGCACACCGCCCGAGCCCGCGCCGATGGTGAAGAGATCGTAGTCGTAATCGCTCATGGCTTTCCCTCGTTGTCGAGCTTGGCCTGCACTCGGCTGTCGAAGCGCGCGACGTTGACGATGACGCGCACGTGGGTGCCGTCGCCGATCAGCTCGCGCTCGTCCCGAGCTTCGACCTTGAAGCGCAGATGGCGTCCGTCGATGCCGATCAGTTCCGCTTGCGCCCCCACTCGCATGCCGACCGGCGTAGCGGCGATATGACGCACGTCCAGGTGCGTGCCGAGGCTCTGGTGTCCGGGCGCGAGGTGGCGCTCGGCCGCCGCGAGCGCCGCTGCTTCCATCAGGTTGACCATGACCGGCGTCGCGAGCACATGCACCTTGCCGCTGCCGACGTGCGGCGCGGTATGGGCTTCCGCGACGACCAGTTCCGCCGACCCGGTGAGTCCGATCTTCAGTCCTTCATCGTGCACCATCGGTCGCTCTTCCCGCCTGCCGTGTCCCCAGCCATGCGGCGCCGCGTACGCCACTCGAATCGCCATGCCGGTTTCGCGTCAGGCGAGTCGCGATCGTATCCGAGAATACGTGTGGCACCCAGAGCCGCGGCACGTTGCGGTACAGCCGCTCGATGTTGGAAAGCCCCCCGCCTAGCACGATGACGTCCGGGTCGAGGATGTTCACGACCTGCGCGAGCGCGCGTGCCAGCCGCTCCTCGTAGCGGCCGAGCGCGGCTTCGCACGCCGAGTCTTGCGTCGCACGCTCCGCAATCTCCCGTGCCTCGAGCACGTGCCCGGTCGCTTGTCGATAATCGCGCGTGAGCCCGGGACCCGACAGCCACGTTTCGATGCAGCCTGAGCGGCCGCAATAGCATGCCGGTCCGGGAAGCTTCGCCGCATCACGCACAGGCAGCGGGTTGTGGCCCCATTCGCCCGCTATGGCGTTCGCGCCGGTCAGGATCTTCCCGTCGACCACAATGCCGCCACCCACGCCGGTGCCGAGGATCACGCCGAAGACGACTTTCACCCCCGCCGCAGCGCCATCGACCGCCTCGGAAAGGGCAAAGCAGTTGGCGTCGTTCTCGATGCGGATCTCGCGTCCGAGGCGCGCTTCGAGATCGGTCTTGAGCGGACGGCCGTTGAGGCAGGTGGAATTCGAGTTCTTGATAAGGCCAGTTGCCGTTGAGATAGCGCCCGGCGTGCCGATGCCGATCGTTGCTTTGCCGCCGAGCTTGCGCTCGGCTTCGTGGACCAGCTCGACGATCGCATCGAGAATTGCGTCGTAGTCGCCTTGCGGGGTGGAGATGCGGTTGCGGAGCAGTTCGGCGCCGTCGGGGCCGAGCGCGATGATCTCGATTTTCGTGCCGCCGAGGTCGATGCCGATGGCGGGCGCTTCGTGTCCTGTTCGACTATCGCGAGACATCGACGGCGCCGCTCGCATGACAACTTGCCAACCCGGCAAGAACTCCGAACGTCAACCCAGTTGTCCTCGCAACAGTTACGATCCTCACCAAACCCAACCCGCTATCTACCATGCCCAGGAGAAGCGCCGAAGACACCGAGCCCAGGAACCAGCCGGCTTACACCCTGGCCGAAGCGTCTCGCTATCTAAAGCTGCCGCCCGCAACATTGCGCTCATGGGTGGTGGGCCGCCCGTATCCGAAGGCCGCGGGGATCGGGAAGTTCGAGCCGCTCATACATCCGCGACTTCGGCCCCGCCCATTCTATCGTTCTGGAATCTGATCGAGGCCCACGTTCTCCGCTCGCTGCGCACGGATCACGGCGTATCGCTGCAAGCCGTCCGCGGGGCGCTCACCTACGCCGAGCGCAAACTCCATATC
>JBOIEI010000477.1:0-5821 GCA_050741055.1 Burkholderiales bacterium
GGTGCGTGCGGCGCATGCATCCGCACGATCCGTCGTGGCAGAACTGGCCCTTGCTCGAGCGGGCCGTGATCGACAACATCGTCCCCGACTTTCCGCTTATCAACAAGTCGTTCAACCTGAGCTATAGCGGACACGACCTGTAGGGGTTGCCCATGTATACGTTGCTCAAGCAGATCGCCAAGGTCGGCATCGTCTCCGAAGCGCCGCCCGAAGCCGACGAATCGCTGCGGGTCGTGCGCCAGCGGCTGGACGCCGCCGTCCTGAAGCAGTTCGGCCGCTCGCTCGCCATCCGCCACGTCGATCCGGGCTCGTGCAACGGCTGCGAGCTCGAGATCCACATGGCACAGGCGGCGCACTACAACCTGGAGGGGCTCGGCATCAAGTTCGTGGCGAGCCCGCGCCACGCCGACATGCTGCTCGTCACGGGCCCCGTGTCGCGCCACATGGCGGTCGCATTGAAGCGCACCTACGACGCGATGCCCGATCCCAAGCTGGTGGTCGCGATCGGCGACTGCGGTTCCTGCGAAGGCGGGATCTTCGGCCAGAGCTACGCGAGCTGCGGTGCGGTATCGAGTGTGATTCCGGTCGATGTCGCGGTGCCGGGGTGCCCGCCCACGCCGCTTGCCATCCTGCAGGGTATCCTGACCGCGATTACGCGCTGAAGCGCGCCCGGCGCCGCGCCGGAAGCGACGCAGAAGCGAAGCATTCCCGAAATGCGCGTACGTCCTCGCCCCGATCTATCGAAGCGACAGATGCGCTAAGGTCGGACGGCTCGTACCCGATCTCGCGCGGAGGCAAAGAAAAATGGACTTCAACGCTTTCAATGCATCGCTGCAGACTTCTCTGGGCACACACGTTCCACAAATTCTCGGCGCGATCGCGATACTCGTGCTGGGTTGGATCGTCGCGGTGCTGGCGCGTGCCGGCGTGCGACGGGTGCTCCATCTCTTGAGGGTGGATACACGCATCGCGGAGAGCACCGGCACCCACGTCAGCACCGAGAGCGCGCTCGCCTCGGCCGTGTTCTGGCTGGTCATGCTGGCCACCGTGATCGCGGCGTTGAACGCGCTCGACCTGACGATGCTGTCGAACCCGTTCGCGCTGATGATGAGCGACATCATCGGCTACCTGCCGCATTTGCTGGCCGGTGCGGTGTTGTGCGTCATCGCCTGGCTGGTGGCGACGGTGCTGCGCTCGGTCGCCACCCGGGCGCTGGCCATGACTTCCGTGGACGAACGCCTGAGCGCTGCCGCCGGCATGGCGCCCGTGAGTCAACGCGCGGGCAACGTGCTGTTCTGGCTGGTGGTACTCATGTTCCTGCCCGCCATTCTGAGCGCGTTCCAGTTGCACGGCGTGCTCGGTCCGGTGCAGATCATGTTCGGCGAATTCCTGGCCATGCTGCCCAACCTGTTCGGCGCGGCCTTGATCGCCTTCGTCGGCTATGTCGTTGCGCGCGTGCTGCGCGGCCTCACCACCAACCTGCTCGCCGCGGCCGGCCTGGACAACGTCAACGAGCGGGTCGGTCTCGACAGCTCGATCAAGCTCTCGCAGCTGGTCGGAACGATCGTGTTCATCGTGGTGTTCGTGCCCGCGCTGATCGCCGCGCTCGACGCGGCGCGGATTGACGCCATCGCCCGTCCCACCTCGCTCATGCTGCAACGGATGGTGGAAGCGGTCCCGCACATCATCGCTGCAACCGCCATCATCCTGGTGGCCTGGTATGTCGCGCGCTTCGCCGCCGGCCTGATCGCGCGCCTGCTGGAGAGCGCCGGGGTGGATGCCCTGCCCGCCAAGCTCGGCGTCGAGCACGCCCTGTCCGGGACCACCCGGCCGTCGCATCTGGCCAGCATGCTCGTGATGTTCTTCGCGATGCTGTTCGCTGTGGTGGAGGCCGCCAACCAGCTCGGGTTCACCCAGGTGCGCGAGGTCGTCACGGGCTTCCTGCGCTTCGCCGGCGATGTCGTCCTTGGCGGGGTGATCCTGACGGTCGGCTTCTGGCTCGCCAACGTTGCGCATGCCGCCATCAACAAGGCGAGCGGCCCGCACACGGCGGGCCTCGCGAACATCGCCCGGATCGCGATCCTCGGACTGGTGATCGCGATGGGTTTGCGCGCGATGGGGATCGCCAACGAGATCGTCCAGCTCGCTTTTGCGCTCACGCTCGGCGCGGTGGCCGTGGCGGTCGCCCTCGCGTTCGGCTTGGGCGGACGCGAAGCCGCCGGCAAGCTCACGCAGCACTGGGTCGATCAATGGCGCAACCGCAGCTGAGCGGCGCGTCGATTTCGCGACCCGCCGGCGCCTGGAGCGCGCGCTGCAGCAGGAGCCGCATTCATCTGCGCCGGCCGCATGCTGCCGGCGCCGCGGTCATTGCGGCTCGATCTTCGCCGCGCGCGCTGCTGCGGCCCATTTCGCCGCTTCCGATTTGAGCTTGGCCATGTATTGCGCCGAGGTAGACGGTATGACGGTCAGGCCCTGAGCCTCGAAACGCTGCTGCACGCCGGCAGTGTTCAATTGCGCGACCGTCTCCTTGTTGAGCCTGTCGACGATTGCGCGTGGCGTGCCGGCCGGCGCTACCAGACCGTACCAAACGGTGAATTCGTATCCGGGAACGCCGGACTCGACTACGGTCGGAACATCGGGCAGCAATTTGGCCCGTTCCAGCGTTGTCACAGCCACGGCGCGCAAACGACCGGATTTGACGTGTGGCAGTGCCGAGGCGAACGTCGAAACGAGCGCTGTGGTTTCATTGCCGAGGAGCGCCGTCACCGCGGGCCCTATGCCTTTGTAGGGCACGTGAATCATGTTGCACTGGATGGCGAGCAGCAGCAGCTCCGTTGCCAGATGCGTGGTCGTACCGACGCCGGAGGAGCCGTAGGTCAGCTTGCCGGGGGCAGCCCGCACGTGCGTCATGAAATCCTGCAACGATTTTGCAGGCAACGAAGGGTGAACCAATAGCAGGTTGGGCTGCTCGGCGACCAGCGACACCGTGGCGAAGTCCCGCACCGCGTCGTAGGACAACTTCTTGTGGAGCGCGGGACTCACTGCAAGATCGATGGTGTTGAGCAGCACCGTGTACCCGTCGGGTGTTGCCTTCGCCACGATCCCCGTGCCCACCGTGCTGCCGCCGCCGGGCCGGTTATCGACGACGATGGTCGTGCCGAGCGCCGTGCTCAAGCTCTCGGCCAACAGACGTCCGACGATGTCGGTGCCTCCGCCGGGTGCGAATGGCACCACCATGCGGATCGAGCGATTCGGATAACTGCTCTGTGCGGCGGCGAAACAAGGCACCAGCGCAAGTACGCCAACCACGGTCGCAGCACGGATGAAACGATGGGTGGGAATCACGCTCGCTCCTCCTCGATTTGCGCGTGAGCTCGATTGTCTCGAGACGGCGGGCATGCCTGCTGGCCGGGGCAAAACAGGCGCACATGCCGTCCGATTCGGTGCTTCGACGACCGGGATCCGGAACTGGCGGCTCAGGTCATCATCACCGGATAACATCGGCGCGAGTGTAGTCCCCTATCGTCGGATTGCACATCATCGAGTCGATCGGCAACCCGTCGCGTTGCAATCGAAGCGCGTCGATCGCGACGCAATACGGCACCTCGTGATTCCACCCGCCCCGTGGCCGCCATTGAGGCGTGCGCGAACGCACCCTCGCGCCCGCAGTTCATGCCGAGCGATATTTGGCGACCAGTTTGCGATCGAGCTCGATGCCGAAGCCGCTGCCTGCGGGCAGCGTGAACAGGCCGTTCTTCGGCGTCGGCCGGTTGCACCAGACGGTTTGCCACACCGGATCGCGTTCCGGGTCGGCGAAGCATTCGACATAGGTGCCGTGCGGAATCGCAGTGAGCAGCTGGATCGAGATCTGCGATTCTTCGTGGTGCGCCATCTTGACGCCCGCCGCACCGCAAATCGCGGCCGCCCGACGCCAGTCGGTGACCCCGCCGCCTTCCGAGACGTCGTAGTTGACGAGGTCGACCGCGCCCGCGTCGATGAGACGGCGCACGCCGTGGCTGGTGATCTCGCTCTGGCCGGCCGTGATCGGAATACTGGTGGCGGCCCGCACGCGCGCCATCATGGCTGCGTCGTCGTACCAGTGGCACGGCTCTTCGAACCAGCGGATGTCGAGCGGTTCGACCAGGTATGCGAAGCGGATCGCGTGCTCGGCGTCCCAGCCGCGGTTGGCGTCCACCGCCAGGATGAAATCCTCGCCCGCGGCCTTGCGCGCAGCTTCGACCCGCTTGGCATCTTCCGCCGGCGCGAGCCCGCCGACCTTGAACTTGCAGCCGGCCATGCCCGCGTCGCGATACGCTTCCATCTCCCGACCGATGTCGGCATAGGTCTTGCCCTCGACGTAGTAGCCGCCGATGGAGATGATCGGCAGCTCGTCGCAGAAGCCGCCGAGCAGGTCGCGCACGGGCTTGCCGAGCGATTTGCCCATGAGGTCCCACAGGGCGCAGTCGATGCACGCGATCGCCTCCAGCAGGAGCTTCCGATCGCCGGCCGCGATCGTCTGCGTGAAAAGCTTCTGCCACAGCCGCTCCACCGCGAACGGATCCTCGCCGAGGACGAGCGGCGCGAGCTTCTCGGTGATCATGCGCGCGATGTGCGGCGCTGAATCGCGGTTATCGCCGTTGTACACCTCAGCGACGAGACCGTCTTCGGAGTAGACCCGGGTGATCACGGTGCAGCGGCGCGTGACGTGATAGGTGCTGCCGCCGAAATCGCGCGTGAGCGGGATGGCGATCGCTTCGGCTTCGATGCGCTCGATTCTCATGGCTCGCCTATCCTTCGATGAATTGGATTCGCATCACTGGCCTATGTTCGATGAATTGGATTCGCATCACTGGCCTATGTTCGATGAACGTGATTCGCACCACTGGCCCAGTGTTCGATACTCGATCGGCATGATATCGGCCTACTTGGCCTTCATGCCCGGCTTGGCGCCTTCGTCTACCGCAAGCAGGAACGGTCCGCCGCCGCCGTCGCTGGCGGCGAGGATCATGCCCTCCGAGACGCCGAACTTCATCTTGCGTGGCGCCAGATTCGCGACCATCACGGTCAGCCGCCCGTCGAGCTGCGCCGGATCGTAGGCCGACTTGATGCCGGCGAATACCGTGCGCGTGCCGAGGCTGCCCACGTCGAGCGTGAGCTTGAGCAGCTTGTTCGCGCCTTCGACGTGCTCGGCCCTGGCGATGCGCGCTACCCGCAGGTCGACCTTGGCGAAGTCGTCGATGTTGATGTGCGCCTCCGCCGCGGGTTCCTCCGCGTTCTGCTGCTGTTCGCCGTGGCGGGCGGGCGAGGGCGTGGGTTGCAAGCTTTCTTTGTTCGCTTCCACCAAGGCTGTCACCTGTTTGGGTTCGATTCGGGTCATGAGATGCTGGTAGGGACGGATCGCGTGACCGGCAGGCAGCTGCTGCCAGGCATCGTGCCATACGAGCGCCGGGATATCGAACATGCGCTCGACCGCTGCTGCGACGTTCGGCAGCACCGGTTTGAGATAGACGGTGAGATCGCGGAACAACGCCAGCGCGGTCGAGCAGACCGATTGCAACTCGCCGGCCCGCTTGGGCGACTTGGCGATTTCCCACGGCCGCTTGGCGTCTACATAGCGATTCGCCAGGTCCGCGAGCGACATGATGGTGCGCAGCGCGCGGCCGAATTCGCGCTGCTCGTAGCACTTCGCGATCTCATCGGGCGCGGCGGAGAACTCGGCTTCGATCTCGGTGGAAAACTCGGGTGCGACCAGTTTGCCGTCGAACCGCTTCGAAATGAACCCAGCGCAGCGGCTGGCGATATTGACGTACTTGCCGACCAG
>JBOIEI010000478.1:0-2917 GCA_050741055.1 Burkholderiales bacterium
CGTCAGCGTGTCGGCGAACAGCTGCGGCGTCTGCACGTTCATGAAGTGTCCGGTATCGGCCAGCAGGTATTTCGAGCCGGCGATCGACTTCGCGACTTGCTCGGCCATCACGGGCGGACGCAGCGAATCGTATTTTGCGCCGATCACCAGCGTGGGCACCTGGATCTTCGCGTAGTGGGGCGTGAAATCGACCTCGCTCATCATGCGCGCCTGGGCGGAGAAGGAGGCGGGCGTGTTGCAGACCCAGCGCGCCTGGTAGCGCCGAAAACGGCTGCGATCCGACGCCCGTAGCGCTTCGGGATAAGAGCGATCGTGGCTCGCCGCCATTGCCGCGCGCACGCCTTCGCGCTCGACCAGCGCGGCACGCTCGAGCGATGCCCCGCTGCGTCCGGTGTTGCTGCCGAACAGCGGGCTTGCCAATACGAGCTTGGCAACGCGCCCGGGATGGCGCGCGGCGAATCCCACCGAGAAGTCCGCGCCCATCGCACACCCGGCGAGGTTCACCGGCGCGGCGATCGCAGCCGCATCGAGCAATGCGGCGAGATCCGCAACGACACCGTCGAACGTGAGGTCGCGAGCCTTTTCGGAGAATCCGAAGCCGCGCTGGTCGTAGCGCAGCACGCGGAACGTCTTCTCCAGCGCCGGCAATGCTTCCTCGTAGCTCTCCAGGCAGCCGCCGGCTTCGTGCACCAGCACGAGCGTTTCGCGTCCCGATCCGCTCAGCTCGTAGCGCAAGCTCGCGCCGTTTGCTTCGATCCAGGGCATGGTACTTCTCCTTGAACGGGGGTCGTCTCACAATTTTCGGCATTGCGGGGAAGAAAACGGTCCGACCCGGCACCCGTTACTCTACCGCAGCACTGCCCGATCGGCGCCATGGTCCAGGACGTGGCCAGATTGCAGCACTCGATCACGCTGGCGATCGAGGAGTCGGCGCGCGCCGGGAAGTTGGCGGATTGTCGCGCGGCGCAGTCCCAGGCGCCAGTGTGCGGCCTTGAGGGGTCTACCACGTGGACTCCCGCTGCGGGCGTTATGCTTTCCCCATGGACGTGATCGTCATCGGCGCGGGCGCGGCCGGCCTGGCTGCAGCCCGCGTGCTCGCCCGCGCGGGCCTGTCGGTTCTGATTCTGGAAGCGCGCGACCGCATCGGCGGACGCTGCTGGACGCGGCACGAGCCGGGGCTCCCCGTGCCGATTGAGTACGGCGCCGAGTTCATCCACGGGCGTCCGCCGGTGACGATGTCGCTGCTGCGTGCGTTCGATATCCGCGCCGACAAGCGCATCGGGACCCGCTGGTTCGTCAAGCTCGGCGAGCTCGCGGCCACCGATCGCGCCCAGGTGTTCGACCAGATCTGCCGGGCGATGGCGCAGGCCGGGAAGCCGCGAACCGACATCTCGTTCGCCGAGTACCTCGAGCGTCATCTCGGCAAGCGGTTGTCGGCCGATGCGCGCACGCTGGCGCAGCGCATGGTGGAAGGCTACGACGCCGCGGATCCGCAGTGCGTCAGCGCGCGCGCCATCATCGAAGAGTGGACCGGGGAGGGCACGTCCAACGATGTGACCTTCCGCCCGCGCGGCGGCTACGGCGCCGTGCTCCGCGCGCTCGCAAGCGATCTGGTTGCGAGCGGCGTTCGCCTGCGCCTGCACAGCGTCGTGCGATCCGTGCAGTGGCGGCGCGGGCAGGTGCGCATCGAGGGCACTTGCCTGGAGCAGCCGTTCCGGGAAGAAGCCGCGTGCGCGATTGTCACGCTTCCGCTCGGCGTGTTGCAGCGAACGCCTCCCTCGCAGGGTGTCGTGCGCTTCTCGCCGTCGCTGGCCAGCAAGCGTGCGGCACTCGCAGCGCTCGCTTCCGGACCGGCGCTCAAGGTCATCCTCCGCTTTCGCAGCCCATTCTGGGAAACGTTCGAGGCGGGGCGCTATCGCCGGGCGGGATTTTTCCAGGCACCCGATGCGGCGTTCCCGACCTTCTGGACTTCCTTCCCGGTTCGCGCGCCGGTGTTGGTGGCGTGGGCGGGCGGCCCGAGGGCCCGCGGCGTGTCGGATCGCGCAGCACCGGCCCTCATCCGCAAAGCGCTCGACAGCGTGCGGGTGCTGTTCGGCGGGCGCGTCGATTTCGCGACCGACTTCGAGGGTGGTTATGTTCACGACTGGCAACGCGATCCGTATGCGCGCGGAGCGTATTCTTATGTGCGGGTCGGTGGCCAAGGCGCGCGCAAAGCGTTGGCCACCCCGCTGCTCGATACGTTGTACTTCGCCGGCGAGGCGGCGGATTACGAAGGCGAAACGGGTACCGTCGCCGGCGCGTTGCAAAGCGGTGCGCGGGCCGCACGCGCTTTGCTCGAAGCGACAGGCAGAGCTTGCCCGCGGACCGCCAGGCGGTACGCTCCGCCTGGAAGCGCGGCCGGCACAGGACCGTAACGCCGAATCAGCGCAGGTTTTTCCGGCGAGGCGATCGTGGCCCCCAGCCATCGTCGTTGCGTGGCGACCCGAAACCGACTTCGATCCCACTCAAGCGCTCGCGCCGGGCGCGTTGCTCGACCCCGCCTGGGGCACCGTCGTCGGGCTGGGGCAACGCTCCCTGCGGCTGCCCGGCCCCGGTCACGGCGCCCGAAGGCAAAGTCGTTTGCGAGCCCGTGTCACTCGGCAAGTTCTCCACAGAGTTAAAAGGTCGTGGGTCGGGTCGTGGGTCGACCGGAAGGGTCGCGCGTCGCTCCGCGTGACCGTGCGGGAAGGCGAGAATGGCAGCTGTTGCAAATGCGGCTAAGGTCGCGTTGTTCTTCCACGTCATCACTGCTCCTTGTCGAGAACTCGTGCCCACGCGGGCAACTGCGCTGGCGCGCAAGGCTCATGCCTCGAATCCGGAGCTCGCGCCCGCCCTGGCGACGCTCTCGACGGGTGACCAGCGCTCGCCCGCTCGAAAG
>JBOIEI010000479.1:0-3612 GCA_050741055.1 Burkholderiales bacterium
GCTCAGCCTCGAGCAGTTGCTCGACATCGAGGTGACGTCGGTCGCGGCTCGGCCGCAGCGCGTGGCACAGAGTGCTGCATCGATCTACGTGATCCGGCAGGACGACATCCGGCGCTCGGGCGCGACCAGCCTCCCGGAAGCGCTAAGGCTCGCACCCAATCTTCAAGTCGCACAAGGCCACGCCAGCGGATACGCGATCAGCGCCCGCGGCTTCAACAACAGCGCCGGCAACAAGCTGCTGGTCCTGATCGACGGCCGCTCGGTGTACACGCCGCTGTTCTCCGGCGTGTTCTGGGACGTGCAGGACGTCATGCTCGAGGACATCGAGCGCATCGAGGTGGTAAGCGGACCAGGCGGGACGCTTTGGGGCACCAACGCCGTCAACGGCGTGATCAACGTGGTCACGCGATCGGCGGCGAACACGCAAGGCACGCTCGTGTCGTTGGGGGGCGGAAGCATCGGCGCCGATGCGGCTGCGCGCTACGGCGGGCGCCTGGGCGAGGACGGTCATTTTCGGATCTACGCCAAGCACCTCGACCGCGGCGAGACCGTCAAGGCGAGCGGCGGCTCGGTCGACGACGACTGGCACAAGAGCCAGTTCGGATTTCGCGCCGACTGGGCGCACGGCGGCGATCGATTCAGTTTGAACGCCAATGCCTATCGCGGCAGCGAGTCGCAGCCGGCGCCAGGAACGATCACGACCGGCGTGCCGTTTGCGCTCGGCAAGATCTCAATCTCCGGCGCCAACATGACGGGCCGCTGGTCGCGCACGCTCGCGAGCGGTTCGAGCGTCGACATCCAGGCTTACGTCGATCGCACCAAGCGAACCGTTCGCCCCACGTTCGCCGAGACCCTGGACATCTTCGACGTCAAGTTTCAGCACACGCTGGCTGCCGCGGGCGGCCACGAGTGGGCCTGGGGGGCGCAGTACCGCTATGCCAGGGACCGGGTCGAAAACAGCGCGATCGTCGCGTTCCTTCCTGCGCACGTGAACCAGTCGTGGACGAGCCTGTTCGCTCAGGACGCCATCGCGCTCACCGACACGCTGAAACTGACGCTCGGCGCGCGCGTGGAACGAAACGACTATACGGGCGTGGAGCTCCTTCCCAATGCGCGGCTCGCCTGGAGCCTGTCGGAACATCACCTGTTGTGGTCCGCGCTATCGCGCGCGGTGCGCTCGCCCTCGCGCCTGGACCGCGACACGTTCGTGCCCGGGCAACCGCCGTTCATCCTCACAGGCGGCCCGGACGTTCGCTCCGAGATCGCCAATGTCGTCGAGTTGGGCTACCGCGGCCGGCCTTCGCGCATGACCTCGTATGCGGCCACATTGTTCTATGCCGACTACGATCACCTGCGAAGCCAGGAGCTCGGTCCGGGCGGCACGTCGGTGTTCTACGGCAACGAGATGGAGGGCAGCGTTCACGGATTGGAGCTCTGGGGCAATCTCGATGCTACGCCGTCGTGGCGGCTGAGCGCAGGCGCGCTGCTGCTCAAGACCCACTTGCGCCGCAAGGCGTCCAGCACCGACCCTTTCGGACCGAGCGTGCTGGGCAACGATCCACGCAGCCAGTGGATGCTGCGCTCCTCGCACGACCTGTCGCCGCGGCACGAGCTCGACATCCTGGTGCGCCATGTGGGCAGGCTGCCCAATCCCGAGGTGCCCGCGTACACGGCGGTCGATGCACGCTTCGGCTGGCGCGTCTCCAGGACGCTGGAGCTGTCGCTGACGCTGCAGAACCTGTTCGACCTCAGCCATCCCGAGTTCCGCGCGCTGGAGACGCTGTATGCCGGCGTGGGTGCGGTGGAGACCCGCAGCGAGCTCGAGCGCGGCGTCTATTTCAAGTTGCTCTGGCAGCTTTGAGCCGCATCGGCCGCGTCGATCAACGACGGTGACGCGATCGCGCACGACGCACGGCCGCGGGCGGATGCGACTAACGAACGTCGATAGGGACGGACGGGGCTCCCGGTCTCCGGGGCCGGCCGGCAAGGCCGCAGCCCCGTCTCAATCGAACGGCCAAGGCATCTCGAAAACGTGCTGCAGCACGCCTTGCGGATAATCGAGCACCATGAAGTGTCCGAACGCGCTCAACACCGCCACCGCGCCCAATCCTCCGAGGATGGCGCCTAGCCACTTCGACCCGGCCTTGATGCGCAGAAACGCGACGATGTAGACGAAAACCCCGAGCACGAAGCCCACGAAGCCGGCCACGACCAGCAGCGCCAGCATCCAGCCCAGCACGTGAACTGCGCTGTGCGCGGGCTGGTCCTCACTGGTTGCCGGGTTCTCGCTGTCGTAGATCGCATAGTTGGCTCGCTTCCCGCACATGATGATCGCGATCGCGCCCAGCAGCAGCAGAGTGATGATGCCGACGGACGTCGGGAACACCTTGCCCAGGAAGGCGAGCTGGGACATGTCGTACAGCGCGTAGGTGGAGCAGGCGATTATCAGGGCGAGAAAGATCGCTTGCGGCGCCTTGTTGACCGGCGCGTGCGGGCCGCGATCGGACAAGGCGTCGCGATGCGGCTTCATGCGCACGGCAAGGAAAATGGACACGGCGGTGAGTGCAATCATGAACTGCACACCCCCGCGCTCCAGGAAGGTCATGCCGTAGACCTGGATCGACTGGTACACCGAAGCATCCAGGCGGTTCGCCAACACGAAGCCGATCAGCAGAGCGGGCGGGGACCAGCCGAAGCGCTTCATGTAAACCCCGAGCACGCCCAACACGAACAGCGTCGCCAGATCGAACCAGCTGCGCGTGGTCTGATAGGCCGCGAAGTAGATGATCACGATCATGAAGGGCGCGAGCAGCGCGAACGGCACGGTCGTCAGGCGCGCGATCGGTTTGGCCAGGAACAGGCAGGTGACCGTGCCCAGCACGTTGGCCACCGCCAGCGACCAGATGATGACGAAGGTCAGGTCGAGGTGGCGCTCCATCATGCCGATGCCTGGCTCGACGCCGAGCAGGATCAGGCCGCCGAGGAAGATCGCCATGCTGCCCGAGCCGGGTATGCCGAACATCAACGCCGGAATGAGCGCACCGCCGTTGTCCGCGTTGTTGGCCGATTCCGGCGCGATGACGCCGCGGATGTCGCCCTTGCCGAACATTTCCCGGTCCTTGCTGGTCTGGACCCCGTGGCCGTAAGCAATCCAGGTGGTGATCGGCCCGCCGAGCCCAGGCAACGCGCCCAGCATCGAGCCCAGGGCCGAGCAGCGCAGCACGAGCCATTTGTGCTTGAGCGTTTCCATGAAGCCGCGCAGCACGCCGGAACCGAGCGTGGCCGACGACGAAATGGTGACATGCCGGCGCAGGATGTCCACGATCTCGGGCACGGCGAACATGGCGAGCCCCACGATGACGATGTTGATCCCGTCGCTCAAATAGACGGTATCGAAGGCGAGCCGGTATTCGCCGGTGGCGGGGGCGTCGCCGATGCTGCCCAGGAGCAGTCCCAGGCCGCAAGCCGCGAGGCCCTTCAGCGGACTTGCGCCGGTCAGCATGCCGACCATGGTGAGCGCCAGCAGGATCAGCATGAGCTGCTCGGCGAAGCCGATGCCGAGGATGATCGGGCGCGCGAACTGGATGGCGAGCGTGAGGATGAAGGCGCCGA
>JBOIEI010000480.1:0-6612 GCA_050741055.1 Burkholderiales bacterium
GTCCGAGGATCGTGCCCAGGTTCTTTCCGGCAAACCGGTCGGAGACTGCGGAGGCATAAACCGGGGCGATGCCGTTGTAGCCGATGCCGAAGGTCAGCATGTAGCCCGTCAGCAAGGCGATGCGCAAGGCGGCGGATTCGGCCGGGACTAGGGATGTGAGCCAGAACAATGCCAGCCCGACGAGGCTGATGCCGCAGATCAAGACGACGCAGGCCGAGCGGCCGATGCGGTCGGAAAGCGGCCCCCAGATCAAGCCTCCTATGGCGCGCAGCACACCGAGCATGCCGAAGATCACCGACGCCACCGGCAAAGCGTATCCCATGTCCACCAGCATGCGCGTCTGGTGCACTACGATGATCATCGTGCACGTGCCTGTCATCGTAACGGCGAGGGCCAGCAGCCAGAAATCCGAAGCGCGCACCGCATCCCGGATGGTCGCGTCGGCCTTGCGCTGCGCGCTGCGCGCGGCGGCTCGCGCGGACGGACCATCGAGTGCGAGGCCAAAGCGCTCGGCGGAATGGCGATGGAACAGGAGGTTGATGGGAATCAACGCCACCATCGCGGCGACGCCGAACCACCACATGGTTTGCCGCCACCCGATGTGCACGATCGATTCCGCGCTGAGCGCCGCGATTACGAGCGAGCCCAGGCCGACGCCGGCCAACGATGCTGCGGAGGCGAGCCCTCGCCGCCGATCGAACCAGCGCGGCACGATGGCCATATGCGGAATGAATCCGAGCGTCGCGTAGCTGAACCCCAGCAGGATGCCGTAAGAGATGGTCAAGCCCGCCAGGGACTCGCTCGTCGACGAGAGCATCAGCCCCGCCCCCATGCAGAGCGCGCCGACCGGAAACAGCACGCGCGCACCCAGGCGGTCGAACAGGTAGCCGCTCAGCGCAGCGGTGCAGGCATAAACGATCATGGCGGCGGAAACCACGCCCGCCGTTTCCGCGCGCCCCCAGCCGGTTTCGTCGAGGATCGCGGAATAGAAGACGCCGAATGCGAAGCGGAACCCGTTGGAAACGAACAGGGTGACGAACATGACGGCGACGATGACCCAGCCGTAGTAGATGCCCCGCCGGCCGAACCAGGCGATCAAATCAGACACGATGCGTTCACGTGCTAATGCGTCCTCTATCCGACAATGACTGCGGGCCGCTGGCGGCCCGGGCTGCTACCGTCGCTACCAGCTTGACGAAGTCGCCCTCCCGGAGCTTACTATCGACAGCCAGGTTGAAGAGAATGCGCGCGCTTCGCACTGTGCGAATGGCTCGACGTGCGCCTCTTCAGTGATCATTTCGGCACCAGCAGTGGGGGTACCCCCGCAGATTCGAGGAGGCTTTGCAAGCAATGGACGTGATCCCGACAGGCCGCGCGCTGGGAGCCGAGATTACCGGCATCGATCTATCGCAGGATATCTCCGCCGCGCAACGCGAATTCATCGTCAACGCCTACGTAAAAAACCTCGTGTTGCTGTTCCGCGGGCAACGCTTGAGCTTCTCCGATCTGCTGCGGCTGCGCGAATTGTTCGGCCCGCCCGGGCGCGCCGCGAATCAACTGCTCGGCCTGGGACGCAAGAAATACTTGCCGGACGAAGTGCCGGACGATATCACGATCATCTCGAACATCGTCGATGCCGAGGGCAAGCCCCTCGGGGCGCTCGGCAGCGACGAAGCGTTCTGGCATACGGACAGCTCGTTTACGGAAAAGCCGATTTCTGCGAGCTTGCTGCACGCCATCGAAGTGACCGAGCAAGGCGGCGAAACGGCGTTTCTGAACATGTATAGTGCCTATGAGGATATGCCCGCCGAGCTGGCAGCAAGGATCAACGGCAAATACGCCAATCACTCGAAAGTACACAATTCCGCCGGCGTGCGACGTCCCGAATTCGCCGACGTAACGGATCCGTCGAAAGCACCGGGGGTGAAACACCCGATCGTGCGTACCCATCCGTTCACGGGGCGAAAATGCCTATACCTCGGACGCCGCCTCAACTCTTACGTCTTCGGCCTGGCACTCGAGGAAAGCGAAGCGCTCCTCGACGAGATCTGGGCGCATACGTGCCAGGACAAATACGTGTGGCAGCACAAGTGGCGGATCGGAGACCTGCTCGTGTGGGATAACCGCTGCACCATGCATCATCGCAATGCCTTTGCGCCCAATGCGCGCCGGCTCATGCACAAATCCACGTCGGCCGGCGAGGCCGTCATTTAATCCCCCGCCGGCCATTCTCGACAGGAGGGCGCTATGGCACTCACGGCAACGAAAGCGGAAGTTTGGGCGGTAAGGATCGACGACCGCGCAGGAGGAGTAGCCGACAAGCTCGAACCGCTCGTGAAGGCGGGGGCGAACTTCGAAATGGTGTTTGCGCGGCGCACGCCGGAAAAATCGGGCAAGGGCATGCTGTTCGTGACGCCGGTCAAGGGGGCCAAAGTGACCCGGGCCGCCCGGGAAGTCGGCATGGGCAGCCCCAAGACCATTTATTCCGTAAGGATCGAAGGCGCGGACCGGCCGGGGCTGGGAGCGAAGATCGCCCGTGCCCTCGGCGAGGCGGGAATCAGCTTTCGCGGCATCAGCGGAATCGCCATTGGCCGGAAGTTCGTGAGCTACATCGCGTGCGACAGCGCCAAAGACCAGACGAAGGCCATTGCGGCGTTGAAGAAGCTGAAATAGCGCGGCACAGCACACCTGGCCACTGCACCGTTCTGGCGCGACATGCTGGGTGAAGCGGTAGCGGTTGCCGCCAGCTTTGGGATGCGGCAAAGGCAGCGCCACCGGGCCTGCGCATCAGGCGTAGGGATCGAGCATGGCGTCCACATCACGCTTCTTCGGCATAGCTGCGGACGTGACGACGACCGGCCAGACCGACGAACGCGGAGTATGCAGCAACGCGTCGTTCAGGAATCACCGCGCGCAGGCGGCAGCAGTGTTCAAGCTTGGCCTTCACAGGCCAGCCGCAACGCCTCGCGTTCGCCGTCCTCCAGAGAGGAACCAAACTGTAGCAGGTGCTCGAGAACGTCGTCCGTCTCGAAGTACGCCTTACGGCAGTCGAGGTGCACGAATCCCCCCGGCGAGAAACGGCCCTCCTCGAAGAAGACCAGGCGAATCCGCCAGCTTCCATGCGTGATTGCCTCCCGGCAGGCGCGGCAGGACGCTTGTCCGCCCGGCGCCCGCTCTGCACCGTCGATGCGTGCAAGGCGGTGGTGCGCGAGTGTTCTACGCGCCGTGCGCTCCAATCGTTCCCGGTCGGGAACGTTCGCCGGTGCTTGCGCGAGAGTCTCGAGAAGCGGCGCCGGGCGCTTGCAGGCCGCACAGGCGGGATGAAACCACAACGTCATCTCGCTCTCGGCGAACGGATTGGGCAGGCGTTCGCCGAAACGCAACTCGCCGCGCCCGATACGACGGCCGCAGCCGCGGCAACCGGAGCGACCGCTGGTGGCGGGTTCGATCAGGTGAGGCACCGGATTACCTCCGCTCGACCGTGACGATTGCGCTCGGCGCGATCCGGAATTACACCGCCTCGCGAATCGCGATCGATCGTTTCGGCACGCGATCAGCCCTTGTGAAGCGCCGCGGCCCGGCGAGCTGCACGCGGACATGGATACTCATGCGGAGTCCCACGCGGGACTGTGCGGCGGATTGACGATACGCGTACCGCGCTCGAGCGCCGAGATCGCGGCCATCTCGTCGCTCGTGAGCGTAACGTCGAGCACCTTCAGGTTGTCGCGCAACTGTGCGACGCTCTGGACGCCGGGGATGGCGACGACCCCTTCCTGCTGCACGAGCCACCGCAGCGCGACTTGCGCAACGCTCAACTGCCGCCGCTCGGCGATCTCCTGCAGCACCTGATCATTCAGGAGTGCTCCGCGCGCAAGCGGCGAATGGGCGATCAGCACGAGGCTGCGGCTGCGCATCAGCTCCAGGAGCGGGCGCTGGCTCAGGTAGGGGTGATACTCGACTTGATTGGCCGCTAGGTCGCCGACGATCTCCAGGGCCTGCCGCAACAGGGCCGCCGGGAAGTTGGACACGCCGATCGTACGCGTCTTGCCTTGCTTGCGCAGCGCTGCGAACTCGCCCAGGGCCCACTCCAACGGCACTGCCGGGTTGGGCCAGTGGATCAGCAGCAGATCGACATAGTCGGTTTGCAGCAGGCGCAGGCTCTTGTCGAGCTCGAGCGCGAGGTCCGGCTGTGGCGGTGTCTTGGGGTGCAGGAGCTTCGTCGTCACCCAGACGTCGGTCCGCGCGACCGAAGAGCGCGCCAAGGCCTTCCCGACCGCCTCCTCGTTGCCGTAATACCGGGACGTGTCGATGTACCGGTACCCTTCGGCGAGCGCCGCTTCGACGAGATCGCGGCCCGCATCGCCGATGTTGCCCAGCGTCCCGAAGCCGATGCCGGGCATCGTGTACTTTCCCAGACGTTCTTTTTCCATGGAGTTTCTCGAACACCATCGTTGACGAACCAAACTTGCCTACCCGCCTGCCTGGAGCGGAACGCCATATCGAATATTCGCTCGTGCAATGAGCACGTCATTTCGATATCTTCATCTCGCGAATCAACTTGGACCAAGTCTTGAGCTCGGAGTGGATGAACGCGGTGAAATCGGCGGGTGAATTGCCGACGACGATGGATCCCTCGGCTGCGAGCGTTTTCACGATCTTGGGGTCTTTCAGGGCGCTGGCCGCCGCCTGATATACGCGGGTCAGAATGGCGTTCGGCACTGCCGCCGGAGCGAACAACGCGTACCAGCCCGCCTTGTCGTACCCGGGCACGCCGGCCTCATGGATGCTTGGCACATCCGGCATGATGGCCACCCGCTCCTTCGTGGTAACCCCCAGAGCGCGCATCCTGCCCGCTCTCACGAAGGGGGCTGCCGACGAGATGCCGGCCATCAGCATCGGTACTTCCCCACCCATGAGGCCGATCTGGGCGGGGCCGGCTCCCTTGTACGGCACATACGTCAGTTTAATCTTGGCCATGTGCGCGAATAACGCCGTGGTGAGGTGGATGTTGCTGCCGACCCCGCCGGTGCCGGCAAGAACTTCCCCAGGGCGTTTGCGGGCGAGCGCCAGCAATTCCCCCACACTGTTCGCGGGCAGCGACGGATGAACGACCAGGATATTCGGCGTCTGCGCGAAGTTCGTGATGGGCTTGAAATCCTTGACCGGATCGTAGGGAAGATTGGGATAGAAGCTCGGGTTGAAGACGTAGCTCGCCGACGTAAACAGGAACGTGTAGCCGTCCGGTGCCGACTGCGCCACGTAGGCCGAGCCCAGCGTGCCACCCGCGCCAGAGCGATTTTCAACCACGATGCTGCCGCCCAACTCTTGCCCGAGCTTGTCCGCCAGGGCGCGCGCTATGAAATCCGTGCCCCCTCCCGCTCCAAATGGAACTATCAGGCGGACCGGACGGCTGGGATAGCTGTCGGCGGCGATCGCCGGCAGCGCGGTCGATCCCAACAGAGTTGCGAACAGCGAGAAACAGGCGAGCTGACGCATGATTTCCTCCTCGTTTATTGGTGTCATCGCGTGTACGCACACGGCATGCTTTTCCGGGCCAAGGCTCAATGCTCACGCTTCCGGTTATGCTACTGCAAAATCACTGCGGCAAAACGAACTGTCGCTGCTGCGAACAACCCAAGCGGTTCAGCAGGCACGATCTTGGCCATCGAATCGCCAATTGGCCCGTACGGGCAGGACTGGGACCGAGTGACCCGATGAAAATTACCCGAATTGAACCGATCCTTATCCGCACGCCGATGCTACTGGACAACGCCGTGCCGCACGCAGGCGGCGCACCGAAGACCGACGTGCATACGGTGCTGGTGAAGGTGGAGACCGACGACGGCATCACTGGCTGGGGCGAGGCGTTCTCCAACGCAGGTTGGCAGGGCACGATGACGGCGATTGCGCAAAGCATCGCGCCGCGCGTGCTCGGCAAGGACCCCGCGAACATCGCCCAGATCCAGGCCGATCTGCACCGCGGTCTGTACAACACCGGCCGCAGCGGTCCGACCGTGTACGCCATTTCCGGGCTCGACATCGCGCTCTGGGACATCGCCGCCAAGCGCGCCAGCATGCCCCTCTACAAGCTGCTCGGCGGTAGTTCGCGCACCACACTGCCGGCGTATGCGAGCCTGCTGCGCTATGGTGCAGCGGATGTGGTGGAGCGAAAAACGCGCGAAGCAATCGAGCGCGGTTATCGCTTCATCAAGCTGCACGAAAACAAGATCGACATCATCCGAGCGGCCAAGCGGGCGGGCGGAAGCAACGTGCCGCTGATGGTGGATTGTTCCTGTCCCTGGACGGTGGACGAGGCGATTGCAGCGGCCCGACAGCTTGCCGATCAAGAACTGGCTTGGCTGGAGGAACCGATCTATCCGCCGGACGATCATTCGGGTCTGGCAAGGCTGCGCGCCGTGGCGCCCATGCCGATCGCCGCAGGGGAAAACTGCTCGAATCTGATGGAGTTCAAGCGCCTGATGGATATCGGGGCCATCGGCATTGCACAGCCCAGCGTCACCAAAGTCGGTGGCGTCACCGAAATGCGCAAGGTGTTCGCGCTGGGCGAGGCGCATGGCGTGGTAGTCGTGCCGCATTCGCCCTACTTCGGAC
>JBOIEI010000481.1:0-2088 GCA_050741055.1 Burkholderiales bacterium
ACACTCGGCATGGTGGCCCGGCGCCACCTCAACCCCCGGCGGCGGGGACGCGCGGCACTCCGCGGTGGCCATGCGGCAGCGTGGATGAAAACTGCAGCCGGTGGGCAAGGTCGCCATATCCGGCGGCGATCCGGCGATCGGATTCAGTTGCTGCCGGTCGGTATCGGCTCGCGGAACGGATTCGAGCAACGCCAGGGTATACGGATGGGCCGGGCGCGACAGCACGTCACGCACCGGACCGCTTTCGACCACGCGGCCGCCGTACATGACGGCGACGTGATCGGCCACTTCTGCGACGACGCCCAGGTCATGAGTAATGAGCACGATTGCCATGTGACGTTCGCGTTGCAGGTCGAGCAGCAGGTCCATGATCTGCGCTTGCACCGTGACGTCCAATGCGGTGGTCGGCTCGTCGGCGATGAGCAGCTTCGGATCGAGCGCGATCGCCATCGCGATCATCACTCGCTGGCGCATGCCTCCGGAGAATTGATGCGGGTAGTCTCGCGCCCGTTCGCGAGGCTCGGGAATGCCCACTCGACCGAGCAACTCCTCGGCGCGCTCGAGCGCGGCCTTGGCGTGCAGAATTCCGTGCGCTCGAAATGGCTCCGCGACCTGCCAACCCACGCCGAACACCGGATTAAGCGATGCCAGCGCATCCTGGAAGACCATGCCGATATCCAGTCCGCAGCGCTTGCGCCATTCGGACATCGGTGCGCCGAGTACATCGGCGCCGTCGAAGCGGATGTCACCGCCCGTGATGTGCGCGGGCGGTGACGCGAGCAATCGCATGATGGCGGCGGCCGTGACGCTCTTGCCGGATCCGCTTTCGCCGAGCACCGCTACCGTTTCCCCGCGCCGCACCGAGAAGGTCGCGCCATTGACTGCGCGGACGATCTCGCGGCCGCTGCGAAATTCCACGCGCAGATCGGTCACTTCCAGCAGAGGGGGATCGGCGTCAAACATCCGTCTTCGGGGCCTCGAGGCGCCAGCGCTGCACAGGATCCGTGACCAGCCGTAGCCAGTTGGAAAGCAAGTTCGCAGACAGCGTCGCGGTCATGATCGCCAGGCCCGGAAAAAACGCAAGCCACCAGGCCTGGCTCAGATAGTTACGGCCTTGGGCCACCATCAACCCCCAGGTGATCTCGGGCGGCTGAATGCCGATGCCGAGAAAGCTGAGCCCGGACTCGGACAGCATCACGATGGCGAAATCCACCGTCATGATGGTCAGCAGCGTCGGCGCAACGATGGGAACCACGTGACGCCACAGAATGTGCGCGCGGCTGCCCCCCATGGCGCGCGCCGCATCGACGAAACCGCGTTCGCGAATCTCGAGCACCTCGGCCCGGGTGACGCGCAGGTACGATGGAATGCGGGTCACCGCCAATACGATGATGAGGTTCGCAACCCTGGGTTCCAGCATATACAGTACGACCACCGCCAGGAGCAGCGACGGAAAGCTCTGCACCACATCGGACAAGCGCATGATCAGGTTGCCGATGCCGCGCCCGACGTAGCCCGCGATGAGCCCAAGCACGCCACCGATGATCATCGCCAACACCACCGACGCGAACGCTACGGTCAGCGTGTTTCGAGACGCGACCACCAGGCGCGCGAGAATGCTACGCCCGAGCGCATCGCAGCCGAGGATCATCATCCAACCTTGCTCCGTCGAGCCGGGCGGCGCGTTGCGCGCGCGCAAATTGATATCGGTCGCGGCTTTGCCGAGCAGTTCCGGCCCGAACAGCATGCAGACAAGCAAGAACACCAGCCATGCGGCCGAGCACAACGCCAGGGGGTCACGTGCCAGCAATCGCCACCACGGCAAACCCGTGCGCACGGTCACCATTTCGGCTTGCGTTTCGATCGAACGGGTGTCTGCAATCACGGCTGTGCTCGTAACGTTACCGACCGGGTCGCTCACTGGTGGCGGATCCTTGGATCGAGCGCGACATACAGCAAGTCGATGAAGATATTCATCAAGAAGATGGCGGTTGCGGTCACCATGATGGCTGCCTGCACGACCGAGAAATCGCGTTGTACGACGGCGTCGATCATCAGCTTGCCCACGCCCGGCCAACCGAACACAGT
>JBOIEI010000482.1:0-2038 GCA_050741055.1 Burkholderiales bacterium
GGTAAAGCCCATGCGCTCGAACACCTTGGCCATCGCGGCCGGATCGGGTGCGGCGTATTCGATGAACTCGAACCCGTCGGTACCCATCGGGTTCTCCCAGGGGCTGAATTTCATCTCGCTCTCCTGAGCGACCCGGGGATGTCTACATTCCGCATCGAGTCGCTCACGCCGCACCCCGAACGGTATTAAACGGTATCAACCATGCATTAGCGAGCGACGCAACAAACCTGCCCGACGAGAAAGGTCCCCATGTATTCCTCGCTCGTTGGCGGGCACGTGAACCTGTTCGCACTCCCCCGAGGTCACCCAACCTTCCTCGATTTTGTGAGCTGAAGATTGAGTTCGAACGGATTCGACTTCGCCCCGCAGGTCATCCGTGCCAGCTCGTCGATCTACCAATCCGGATGCGGAAATACCGGCGGGATTGGATCCACCGCGTCCATTTCTGCGCCGAGCTCGCGCTCGATCGTTTCCATGGCAGTGAGAAGCTCGCCCAGGCGGATGCCGATCGGCTCCAGGTCGGATTCGGGGATGGCAAGACCGACGAGACCCGCCAACGTCTGCAGGCGGCTGCGATCAATCTCCATGGCGCTTCCTTTCGCTCAATGCGCCTGCATTCTAGCAAGCGCCCTTTCTGCACGCTGCAGGCCACCGCGCGCCTGAAAGCGGAGTACGATCAGCTCCAGGCGGGCTCGACGGAAGCGCGGCTCGCGAATTTGCGGAGAAGAAGCGATGCCGGAGGAGCTGTTGCTGTTGGGCGCTTGCGAACAAGCGCGCCTGATCGAGAAGCGCTCGCTCTCCCCGGTCGAGCTGGTGCAGAGCGCGCTCGCCCGGATCGAGCGCTACGACAGGAGGCTGCGCGCTTACATCACGGTGTGCGCCGAGCAGGCCCTCTCGGAAGCACGCGCAGCCGAAGCCGAGATCGCAGCCGGGCGCTATCGCGGACCCTTGCACGGACTGCCGTTCGGCGTGAAAGATCAGCTGCATGCGACTGGCGTGCGCACCACGCTCGGCTCGCGCGCAACCGGATCCGGTGTCGAAGGCGAAGAGGCCTGCTGCATCGCGCGCCTCAAGCAAGCGGGCGCGATCCTGCTCGGCAAGGAGAATCTGCACGAGTTCGGCAAGGGCGGCACGCATGACTTCCCGTTCGGGCAGCCGCGCAATCCCTGGAATCCCGACTACAACCCGGCCGGCTCCTCGAGCGGTTCGGGTATCGCGCCCGCCGCAGGTTTCAGCAGTTTCTCGCTCGGCGAAGACACCGGCGGCTCGGTGCGCAGCCCTGCGGCCGCGAACGGAATACTGGGCCTGCGGCCGACCTTCGGGCGCGTATCGCGCCATGGCGGTGTCATGTACGGCTGGACCGCCGACACGATCGGCCCGCTTGCGCGCCGGGTCGAAGACATCGCCCTGGTGCTCGGCGCGATTGCAGGCCACGACCCGCGCGATCCCCTGAGCTCGCATGAGCCGGTGCCTGACTACCGCACCGCGCTGTCGCGGGATCTAAATGGTATGCGCCTCGCCGTCGTGCGCGAGATGGCGTTCCCGCCCGGCGTGCATTCGGATGTGCGCGCCGCGCTCGAACAAGCGCTCGAGGTCATGCGGCGGCTCGGCGCGCAGGTCGAAGAAGTCTCGTTGCCGCGCGCGAAATACTCGGTTCCCCTGCAGTTGCTTACCTCGGACGTGGACATCGCGGCCATGTTCGTCCAGAAATGGCTGCGCCCGCACTGGGAGGATCTCGATATCGGTACCCGGCAACGGCTGGGCGCGGCCGCCCTGGTGCCGGCCGCGGTCTATGCGCGGGCGAATCGAGCGCGCGTTCTCGTGCGCCGCGAAGTGCTCGCGGCCTGCGGCCGCTACGACGCACTGCTCGCGGCAACCAGCCTCAATCCGCCCGGCTTGATCGATGCCGCGCGCGAAACGGTGACGAGCAAGGAGGACATGCAGAACAAGGTGATCCTGCGTCGCATCGGCACCTACCCGTTCAGCATGGCCAACGTGCCCGCGCTCGCCGTGCCGATGGGTTTCAGCCGCAGTGGAC
>JBOIEI010000483.1:0-4708 GCA_050741055.1 Burkholderiales bacterium
GCTTTGGCCTGCGCCTTGCCCTGCGCCTTGCCCCGTTCTTGCTCATCGCCGCGCCCCTGCTTGCGTCGGCGCAACCGAAATCCTGGGTCCCGACCCACCCCGTCGAGCTGGTCGTCGGCGTATCGCCAGGCGGTGGCATCGACCGCACTGCGCGCACGGTCCAGCGGATCGTGCAGGACAAGCGGCTCATCGACGTGCCTCTGAACGTCATCAACAAGCCGGGCGGGGGCGGAACGATCGCGCAAACTTACCTGAACCAGCACGCCGGCGATGCCCACTACGTCGTGATCACGGCCACCTCGCTTCTCACCAATCACATCATCGGCCGAACGCCCATCGGCCACCATCACTTCACGCCGGTCGCGATGCTCTATGACGAATACCTGGGAGTCGCGGTGAATGCGGATTCACCGATCAAAACTGGTCGAGAGCTTCTGAATGCACTGAATAAGCCCGAAGCGCTGCCGATCGGCATCGCTGCCAGCGCCGGCAATACCAACCACATCGGGGCCGCCTTGCTGGCGAAAGCTGCGGGCGTGGAAGCGAAGCGCCTCAAGGTGGTGGTGTTCGGATCAGGGGGTGAATCGATGACGGCGCTAATGGGCGGTCATGTCGCCCTCGTGGTCACGCCCTCGGCCAATCTGATCGGCCCCATGCAAAACGGGCGGATCCGAATTCTCGGCGTGGCCGCTCCCGAGCGCATTCCGGGCCCGCTTGCGTCGGTGCCCACCTGGACCGAGCAGGGCGTCGACGCCGTGGTCGCGAACTGGCGCCCGGTGATCGGCGCGAAGGGCTGGTCGCCCGCGCAGATCGCTTACTGGGAAGAGATCTACTCGAGGCTCGTGGCGAGCGACGAGTGGAAAGCCGAGATTGCACGCACGGGCGGCGTTCCGCATTTCATGCGCAGCCGGGAGCTGGGTGCATTCTTCGAAGCCGAGGAGACCCGCTTCAGGTCGATCCTGACCGACCTAGGGTTGGCGAAGTAGCGACGAGCGTGCGCGCTCAGTCCTTGCCGCGCGCCGCGTGCCGGCGCGCCTCGCGCTCCCTGGCATCGATCGGCACTGCGCCGTCGGCTCCCGGCCGAAAGGCGCCCTGCCCGCGCCGCTCGGGCAGATACGGCGAAAGGCAATAAGGACAGACCGCGAGCAAGCCGCTCGCCACGGCGCGCAACTGCGGCGAAGCACGTCGGTAGCACGTCGGGCATTGGATCTTCACGTCGTTCGCTGAAGTCATGGCGCTCCGTTCGGATGTCGCTGGTTCACGATCGCTCACATCGCGCGATGCGGCTGCGTTGCGGCCAGCTGTCACCATTGTATAGCGCGGCGCGATCCAAACACCCGCACCGCGAAGCCGCTGTCGCCATGGGGCGACACAAATGAGACTGCGTGCGTTGCAAAAGGGCGTCCGATACGAGGCCGCCGTGATCATGTTCACATAACGCCCCGGGGCCGATCGGTGCGTAGCCAACATGCAAGCAAACAATGGATTCGCGATATGCCGAGCCCCAGTATGCAGGAAGTCCTGCTGCGCGAATTGCGAGCGCATCGCGTCAGCGTCGATCGATTGGCAGCCTACCTGCTTGTCATAGCGAAATCGAGCGCACCTTGTCCGCGCTGCTACGCGCGCGGCGCCGTCACTGCGCTTGTCATCGCAGCCGCAGTCGAAGGAACCGAACGCGGCACGTGCGCCGCTTGCGATGCGAGCTTCTTCTGGGCCGCGTAGCCATTCCACCAGCATTGGTGCGACCGTATCCCGTCGAGTCGCATCGAGGCGCGAGCGGTGCGCCGGCTGCGATGCGAGCTTCGTCGGGCCGCGTAGCCATTTTGCCAGCATTGGACGACCGTACCTCGTCGAGTCGCATCGAGGCGCAAACGGTGTGCCGGCACGCTTGGCGCGGCCGCGCGCGCGGTACTATCATGCGCATCCATGCGATGCGCCGCCCCTGATCGAAATCGAGCGCTGCGGCGAACGCATGTCCGTATCGTGCAGGCCGTCATCGCAGTGCTCGTGGCCTGGGCGTGCGCGACAGCGACAGCGACAGCGATTGGGACAGCGATTGGGACAGCGGAAGCGATTGGGACAGCGGAAGCGGCCGAGCGCCTGAAGGTCGGCTCGAAGCGCTTCACGGAATCGTACATCCTCGCCGAAATCGTCGTTCGCGCAGCCGGCGGAGAATCCGCCGCCCTGCACAAGCCCGGGCTCGGCAACACCGGCATACTGCATGCCGCGCTGCGCGCGGGATCGATCGACGTCTATCCCGAATACACCGGCACGATCGCGCGCGAGATCCTGCAGCGCGAGTCGGACCTCTCCATCGCCGAATTGAACGCCGCGCTGGCAGCGCAAGACCTCGCGGTAAGCCAACCGCTCGGTTTCAACAATACGTACGCCGTGGGGGTGCGCAAGGAGCTAGCCGCAAAGCTCGGCTTGCGCAGCATCGGCGATCTCGCCAGGCATCCGTCGCTGCGCTTCGGGTTTTCGCACGAGTTTCTCGCCCGCAACGACGGCTGGCGCGGTCTCGCCCGAAGCTACGGGCTCGAAGCGATCCAGCCGGCCGGGCTCGATCACGGCATCGCCTACGAAGCCCTCGACTCCGGACGGGTCGACGTGATCGACGTGTATTCGACCGACGCCAAGGTGCTGCGCTACGGCATTCAAATCCTCGCCGACGACCGTGGCTATTTCCCCCGTTACGATGCCGTGCTGCTGTACCGGCGCGATGTGCCGCAGCGCTTCGCCGCGCAATGGCGAGGGATCGCGGCGCTGGCCGGGCGCATCGACGAAGCGACGATGTTGCGCATGAACGCCGCAGCCGAGATCGATGGGCTGAGCTTCCGCGATGCCGCCGCGCTGCTGTTCGATCCGGCTGCACCGGCTCGGGAGCGAAGGACTTTTTTCGACCTGCTGTTCGGACCCGACTTCGCCCGCCTGACCGTGGAGCACCTGTTGCTGGTATTCGTTCCGGTCGCCGCGAGCATCCTCGTCGGCGTTCCGCTCGGCATCGCGGCGGTGCGCCGGCGCTGGCTTGCCCAGCCGATCTTCGCGCTCGCCGGCATCATGCAAACGATCCCGTCGCTCGCGCTGCTCGCTTTTCTGGTTGCGCTGATCGGTGCAATCGGCATCGTGCCGGCCGCGATCGCGCTCTTTCTGTACGGCCTGTTGCCGATCGTGCGCAACACCCACACGGGTCTCGTCGGCGTCGGCGAAGGATTGCGCCAGGCAGCCGCGGCGCTGGGTCTCTCGGCGCGGGATCGATTGCTCCGCATCGAGCTGCCGCTGGCGGCACCCGCCATACTCGCCGGGATCAAGACTGCCGCGGTGATCAACGTCGGCACGGCGACGATCGCCGCCTTCGTCGGTGCGGGCGGCTATGGCGAGCGCATTGCCTCGGGGCTTGCGCTCAACGACAGTGCGTTGCTGCTGGCCGGCGCGATCCCCGCAGCGGTGTTAGCGCTGTTGACGCAAGCCGCCTTGGAGCTTGCCGAGCGCTATGCCTCGCCGTGGCAGCGCGCGCAGAAGGCCGGTCGCGTCAAAATCGAATAGCCGAACGACCTAGCCGCGCCATTCGGTGAGGAACTCCCGCGCCGTTGGCCGCGGGGTCGGGCGCGGCCCGCCCGTGTTGGTGCCGAGGTAGATGAAGGCGACGATCGCATCGTCCTCCTGCAACCCCAAGGCTTGTTTCACGCGCGGGTCGTACGCGGGATCGCCCGTTTTCCACATCGCCCCATACCCCATGGCATGCGCCGCCAGCATGATGTTCTGCGCGGCCGCACCGGACGACAGGACCTGCTCGATCTCGGGAATCTTGCCGCCGCGCTGGACGTGGGCAGCGACGACGACGATCAGCGGCGCCCGCAGCGCCTTGGCGCGTTCGCGTGCGAGCATGTCGGGCGTGGCATCGGGCGAGCGTGCTTGCAGCGTATCGGCCAGCACGTCGCCGAACCGGTTAAGCGCCTCGCCCCGGATGGCGATGAATCGCCAGGGCCGCAAGCGTCCGTGATCGGGCGCGCGCACTGCTGCCTGCAGGATCGCATCCAGCGCGCCGTCGTCGGGGGCCGGGTCCTGCACCTTCGCAGCCGACTCGCGCGTGTGCAGTGCTTCGATCGCATTCATGGCCGACTTTACCGTATCCATGCCGCCCTCTCTCGTTCCGATATCTATTGCAGACCCGCACGCGCATACAGGCGCACGGCGTTGTCCCACATGAGCTTGCGGCGCCGGCCCTCGCTCATCTCCCACGCCAGCGCCAATTTCACCGTCTCCGGGAAATGGCTCTCCCCGTGCGGGTAATCCGAAGCGTACATTAACACGTCGTCGCCGATGAGGTCCGCCACCGCGTTGGTCAACCCGGCCCCCTCGGGCACTTCGATGCTCTGGAAGTAGCGCCCGCTGGTCACGTACTCGCTCGGCGTCATCTTGAGCGGGGGCAATGCGGCGCGGATGGTCTGCGCGTGCTCGTCGAGGCGCTTCATCCAGAACGGCAGCCAGCCGTGGCCTGCCTCCAGCGTTGCGAGGCGAAGCCTGGGATAACGATCCAGGAGGCCGCCGCCGATCAGCGCGGCCATGTTGCGCATTCCGCACCAGGGATGCGCAGCCGAGCGCTGGATGAAGAGGTTCTCCCAGGTATCGAGGCCGCCGGGTGCGTATGGCGGCATCACCGTGAAGGTATGCAGCACCACGGCCAGATCGTGCTCGGCCGCCTCGGCCC
>JBOIEI010000484.1:0-7018 GCA_050741055.1 Burkholderiales bacterium
ATCTGTTCGCGCGCCTGATGGACGATCCCAGGTACGTTGGCCGGGTCTACGGCGACATTTCCGCCATCGCGCAGGTGAACCGCTCGGCGGCGGCGTTGCGGCGCATTGTGGAGCGCAGCGACTGGCACTCGCGTCTGCTCAACGGCTCGGACTATCCCTTGCCCGGGGTGATGCCGCTCATCTCGGTGAACCGCGTGATCGATCTGGGGTTGCTCGAGCACGCTGCCGGGCCGGTGCTGATGGCGATCCGGGCGCACAATCCGCTGCTGTTCGATTTCGTGCTCAAGCGACTGCTGCGCGCCGGCGGCAAGCGTTTGACGCCCAGTGCGTTCCATACCCGTGACTTCTTCCTTGCGCAGCCGCCGCGATCGAGCCCGGAAGCCGAGCGTGCCGCCGCGCAGCGCTCTGTTTGAACGCCGTCGCGTATCATGAACGCTTGCGCCAGGCACCCGATCGAGCGTAACGCGCCGTGGCGGGGCCTGGCGACAAGGTGCAAAGGGGGAATATAGGCGTTGGCTGAGCCCGGACACGATTCCGGCCCTGCCGGCGTGCGCCGCCGGGCGCCGCGCCGATTATGGTCGCTGCCCGCGGCGCAAGCGCAGCTCTCGCACGGCGCGTCCGACGAAGTGTGCGCGATTGCCCGCACGGTGGCCGAGCTGGGATGGCTGCTGCTCCTGCTTGTGCTCGCGTATGCCGCGCTGGCGCGCCGCTCGCTGCCGGGCGGGGCGACCGCCGCCATCCTGGGCGGCTCGCTCGTGTTCGCCGCTGCCCTGATCGCGCTGCATACGCTGGCGCCTATCCCCGCGCGTGGCCAGTGGCCGATGCTGGGTCGCTGCTGGGCGATGGCCGCCTACATCACCTGGGTGATCGTGCAAGCGGCTCCGGATCGCTGGCCGCTGGCGAACCTCTATCACCTGGTGATCATCGCCAGCGCCGCGGCCCTCGGGGCGCGGGCAACCGTTCTCAATCTCGCGCTCATCGCGGCCGCACTGGCCCTCATCTGGTCGGCGACCGGGCCGGCGGCAGGCGCGGGGCCGGAGCTGAGCCTCATTCTCGGTCCCATGGCCCTGATCGCCTACGTGACTGCGCGGCTCACCGCCGACATCCGCAGCGCGATCGAACGCATCCGCTTCATCGCCGAGACCGACGAGCTCACCCGCCTCTACAACCTGCGTGCTTTCATGCATCTGGCCGAGCGCCTGCATCGCCAGGCCAAGCGTTACTCGCGTCCCTATGCGCTGGTCATGATCGATTCGGACAATCTCAAGGCCGTGAACGACGCACATGGCCATCAGACCGGCAACGAGCTCCTGAAGCGGACCACGGCCTGCATACGGCGCGAGCTGCGCGAAACCGACGTGGCCGCGCGCTACGGCGGCGACGAATTCATACTGCTGCTGCCGGAAACAAGCGCCCAGGGTGCGCGCGAGCTGAGCGAGCGCATCCGGCGCTCGGTCGCCGACAGGGGCATGGAAGTGCGCGGCCTGCGCATCGCCACCAGCGTGAGCGTCGGCATCGCCGCCTTTCCCGATCATGGGACGGACCTGCGCAGCATCATGAACAAGGCCGACCAGGCGATGTACCTGTCGAAGAAGACCGGACGCAACCGCGTTACCGTGTTCGATCCCGGTTGAGCGGCGCGCGTGCGGTAGAATTTCGCGGCGCGCTGGCAAGCCAAGCCGCATCCAAAGCAAGGAAATCCATGGAGACCATTGACTGTGCCGTGATCGGCGCGGGCGTCGTCGGGCTGGCCATCGCACGCCGGCTCGCCCTCGCCGGCCGGGAAGTCGTCGTGCTCGAAGCCGAGAGCTCGATCGGAAACCACACCAGCTCGCGCAACTCGGAGGTCATCCACGCCGGCATCTACTATCCGACCGGCAGCCTGCGTGCGCGCCTGTGCGTGGCCGGCAAGCAGGCGCTCTATCGCTATTGCCCCGAGCACGGCGTCGAGCACCGGCGCATCACCAAGGCGATCGTCGCAACGGCCGAGGACGAGATCGCGACCTTGCACAAATACAAAGAGCAGGCCGAGCGCAACGGCGTGCTCGACCTGCAGTGGCTCACGCGCGAGGACATGGCGGCGCTGGAACCGAACGTGGCTGCGGTCGCGGGGCTGCTGTCGCCCTCGACTGGCATCATCGACAGCCACGGCCTGATGCTCGCCTACCAGGGCGACGCCGAAGCTCGCGGCGCAGCCATCGCGTTCCATAGTCCCGTGCTCGGCGGAGAAGTGCATGATGACGGCACGGTGCTGCGGGTGGGCGGAAGCGATCCGCTGGCGCTCAAGTGCGACATCGTCGTCAACGCGGCGGGATTGACGGCGCCCGAGGTCGCGCGCTCGATCCACGGCATAGCGCAATCGACCATTCCGCCGCAGCATTTCTGCAAGGGGCATTACTACGTGCTGGCGGGACGATCGCCGTTCGGGCGTCTCATCTACCCGGTGGGGAGCGGGCTGTGGCACGGCGTACACGTCACGCTCGATCTCGGCGGGCAGGTGAAGTTCGGTCCCGATCTGGACTGGCTGGACACGAACGACTACAGCTTCGACACCTCGCGCGAGAGCAGCTTCTATGAATCGATCCGGCACTACTACCCCGGATTGGCCGACGGCGCGTTGCAACCCGGTTACACCGGCATCCGGCCGAAGATCACGGCCAAGGGCGAGCCCGCGGCCGATTTCATGATCCAGGGCCCGCGCGACCATGGCATCCCCGGCATGGTCAATCTCTACGGGATCGAATCGCCCGGGCTCACCTCGTCGCTGGCGATCGGCGATTACGTCGCCGAACTGCTCGGGCTCGCCTGAGCTTTAGGGCACGCGCTCGAGAAACTGCGCCAGCGCGGTGATCCACTCGCGCCGGCGGAAGATGAAACCATCGTTGTGGCCGCCAGCGAGCTCGATGAAGATCTTGGGTTCCGGCGCAGCGGCGTACAAGGCTCGCCCGTGGCTGAAGGGAATGATTTCGTCCGACGGGCTGTGCGCAATCAGCACCGGCGAGCGGACCTTGCCGAGGTAGGCGCGAGTGTCGTAGTCGAAGCGGCTGATCCATCGCACCGGCAGGAAGCGATAGATCTGCGCCGCCACATCGGGTATCGAGGTGAACGCCGAGTGCAGGATGAGCGCCCGCGGCGACTCGCGCGCAGCCAGATACGCCGCGATCGCCCCGCCAAGCGATTCGCCCAGCAGCACGATATCGCCCGGTGCAAAGCCTCTCGCCTTGGTCAGATGCGCCCAGGCCAGGCGCGCATCTTCGTAGGTGCCCTGCTCCGAGGGCGTGCCGCTGCTGCGGCCGTAGCCGCGGTAGTCGACGACGAAGCTGGCATAGCCGAGATCGTGGAACATGCGCAGCCAGTCCAGCCGCAGCGCGATGCTGCCTGCGTTGCCGTGCAGGATGAGCACGATCCCCTTGGGCTCGTCGCGGCCGACGAACCAGCCGTGCAGCCGGACCCCATCGCCGGCATCGAGCCACACATCCTCGTAGTCGAGCCCGATGGCGCGCGGCGTCGTGGTCACGTCGCGGCCGATCTCGGGGTAGTAGAGCAGGCGTGATTGCATGACGAACAGCAGCAGCACGAGTAAAGCGTAGAACACCGCGACAGCGAGGGCAATGTTGATCAGCATGCGGGCCGGTCGCCGGAAGGAGTCAGCGGGCCAAGCCCGCCGGGAGGAATCAGCGGCCGAAGCCCGCTTGGACGAATCAGCGGCCGAAGCCCGCTGGTGCCACGGGCGGCTCAGGGCAGCTCCAGCGGCGGCTCGTCCATTGCGGCGATCTGTTCCTTCAGCGCCAGAATCTGGTCCTGCCAATAGCGCTCGGTACCGAACCAGGGGAAGGCGGCCGGAAAGGCCGGATCGCTCCAGCGCTCGGCGAGCCAGCCGGCGTAGTGGATGAGGCGCAGCGTGCGCAGCGGCTCGATCAGCACGAGCTCGGTGCGGTCGAAATCGGCGAACATGCGATAGCCCTCGATCACCGCCAGCAGTTGGCGCGTCATGGCGGCGCGGTCGCCCGAAAGCAGCATCCACAGATCCTGGATCGCGGGCCCGGTGCGACAGTCGTCGAAGTCGACGAAGTGCGGCCCGTCGGACCACAGGATGTTGCCGGCATGACAATCGGCGTGCAACCGCAGGCGTTTCACGCCTTGCGCCTGCGCGAAGCGCGCGCGCACGCGTTCCAGCGCATGGCGCGCCGCCGCCTCGTACGCAGCGCGCAGACTGTCGGGCAGGAAGCCGCCGGCCAGCAGCGCCGCGAGCGGCGCTTCGCCGTAGCTGCGCGCATCGACCGACAGGCGGTGCGCGAACGGCTTGCGTTCGCCCACGGCGTGGATGCGCGCAATGAAGCGTCCGAGCCATTCCAGGGTGTCGTCGTCGTCCAGCTCCGGCGCCCGCCCCGCGCGTTTCGGATACAGCGCGAAACGGAATCCTGACACGTGTGCGAGCGTTCCCCCGTCCGGAAGCACCATCGGCGCGACCACGGGGACCTCGGCTGCGGCCAGCTCGATGCAATAGGCGTGCTCTTCGCCGATGGCCGCATCGCTCCAGCGTCCCGGACGGTAGAACTTGACGATGACCGGCGCCGCGTCCTCCACGCCCACCTGATAGACCCGGTTCTCGAAGCTGTTCAATGCGGCAAGCCGCCCGTCGCAGCGCTGGCCCGCCGCCTCGACGCAATCCATGATCCGATCCGGCGTGAGCGTCGCGAAAGGCAGGGACCCGGACGTTTTCATGCGCTTTGCCATCCACGGGTATGATGACGCGCCAACCGGCCCGGCAAGCCCGCCGGTCGCAACCGGACACGATCGACATCATGCTGCACGCCTATCGGTTCACCGCGCAACAACTCGACCGGCGCGCTGTCCACGCCCGGAAGGAGCTCACCGAGGATGTCGTCTGGCTCGACATGGTCGGTCCGACCGAGGCCGAGCGCACCTGGGTGCAGGATGCCTACGGACATTCCGTGCACTTCCTCGACGCGCTGAGCGAGATCGAGGCGAGCGCCCGGTACTTCAGCGACGAGCATGGCGATCATGTGCGGCTGTATTTTCTCGAGTTGCAAAACGGGATCGCACGCAACGTCGACGTCGGCTTCACGCTCGACGGCAAGCGCTTGTACTCGCTGCACGCGCGGGAAGTAACGGTGCTCGCGAAGCTGCATACCGATTGCGATACTTTGTCGCGGCCGCCGGCCGATCCCCTGTCGATTCTCACCGGGATCGAGGAGCTGCGCATCGCTTTTCTCGCCGACAGCCTGGAGCGGCTGCACGCGGACCTGGAAACGCTTTCGAGCACCATTTTCGCCGGCGCCGACCGCCACACGGGGCGCTTGCTGAACGATCTCGGCCGGATCGAGGACATCAACGGCAAAGCGCGCCTGGGCATGATCGAAAACCGGCGCGCGTTCCAAGGCTTCGGCGCGAGCCGCCATAATCCGCTCGACTCGACCACCGTTGCGAACCTCACGCGCGACGTCGATTCGCTGCTGTCGCATTGCGACTACTTGCTGCGGAAGGTCGAGTTCCTGATGGACTCCGCGCTCGGCATGATCAACCTCATGCACGCGCGGCGCCTGACCATCTTTACCGTGCTGTCGGTGGTGCTGATGCCGCCGACGCTGATCGCGAGCGTCTACGGCATGAACTTCCGCCACATGCCCGAGCTCGACTGGGTGCTCGGCTACCCCATGGCGCTGCTGGTCATGCTGGCCGTGGCGGTCGGGCCGATCCTGTACCTGCGCCACAAGCAATGGCTGTAGCCCGGATATTTCACCAGGCTGGCCCGAATCGTAACGAACGCTTTGAGTAATGACGTTAGCCCGTTAATAGACCGTACCGGCGCCGAGCCGGTCCCACTCGTCGGCGCTCGGGTGCAGCGGCGCACCGTTGTCGCGACGCGAAGCCAACACCCGCGCGCACACTCGGACATCGGGCACGCGCATGTCGGCGAACAGATCGAGGATCAGCATCTGCACCGCGGCCAAGTCGTCCGCAGGATGCAGCGGCCAGCAAAACCCGTCCACGAGATCCTCCGCGAAGGGCGAGCTCAGCGTGACGCGAATCTGCGCGTCCTCGTGCGCGGACACGATCGCAACCGGGTCGCCGACGGCCTGGCGAAAGCGGCGCACGGCGTTGCTCGCGAACAGGTTCAACGCGATCTCGAGCTGAGCGCTCCGGCCCGCGTGCGGCGCGCCGACCAGGTCCAGCGGCGGACGCGGCAACGCAGCCAATTGCAGGCCCGGCATGGCCAGCTGCTGCTCAATCAACCGCGCGCACTCGACACCCCAAGGGCCGATATGCGCCGCGATCTCGGTGAATCCGGGGCTTTCGGGCGCGGTAAGACCCGCGCCGACGACGAAGCGCAGGTGCGTCTGCTCGTCTCCGGGCGGCACGGTGATCGGTGCCGGCGGCAGCAGCCTGCCAAGCGCCTGGGGTTCCAGCTCCCGGGTCAGCGCGAGCAGGCTTCGAAGGGATAGCGCTTCCAAGGCCTGCAGCGCGCAGAGGGCATTGGAAAGTCCGAAGTTGCGCGTCGGCCCGAGCGCCTGCGTGCGCTCGAACAACCGGCGCAGCGCGTCCACGTCGGGCAGGACGCCGGGCACGACCAGCTCGTGGGTCGCGCTCGCAACCAGCACGACCGGCAGCGCAAACGCCCGGGCGACCACACCGCTCTCGCCGCGGGCAGCATCGATCGCGCGCGCAGCCGCATCGGTAAGCATCCGGTAGCTCGCAGCATCCGGCGCCTGACGCAGTGCCTCGCGCACGCGCGCCTCCGCGCCTTGCTTCAGCGCCTCGGCCACGGCGTCGCGCAATGCGGTCGTATGGCGAGGCCGCTCGAGGGCATTCGACTTGGCCGCGCGAATCGCGGCGAGCGCCAATGCATCGGTTACACTGCCGCCACCGAAGCGGCGGGGTTCAGGCAGTTGCAGCATCCATTCGCTTTCCGGCCGCGGCGTCGCCGGCGCCTTGTTTGCAATCGAACAAGCACCCGCGGTTCCATCCGGGCATGATATCGCGCCGCCTTCCCGGG
>JBOIEI010000485.1:0-2748 GCA_050741055.1 Burkholderiales bacterium
CTTCTCATGCATCGCTTCATCCTCAATGTGTCCGATCCTGAGATCCAAGTCGACCACCGAGACCGCAATGGTCTGGATAACCGCCGCGCCAATCTTCGCATCTGCTCTCGGCACGAGAACATGCGAAACGCACGCCGGCGCGCGGACAGCCTGACCGGATTGAAGGGCGTTGGCCTCAACAATCGCATCAATCGCTACCACGCACGGATTTTCGCCGACGGCAAGCCCGTGTACCTCGGTAGCTTTATGTCCGCCGAGGAAGCTCATGCGGCCTATTGTCGCGCGGCCGAGCGACTGTTTGGGGACTTTGCCCGATTCAACTGACCCGAGGAGACGGCCATGAAGAATCGAATCGACGATCTGCGCAATCACCTGTTCGAGACGCTCGAAGCGCTGCGTGACGACGAAAAGCCGATGGATCTCGACCGGGCGAAGACCGTCGCCACGGTCGCGCAGGTGATCGTCGATTCGGCGAAGGCCGAGATCGAGTTCGCGAAGGTGACCGGGCAGATCCCGGGGACCGGCTTCATGCCTGCCCCGCACCTCGAGGCGCCGCCGGCGCCGGGCGAGCCGCGCCTGGTAAAAGGGCGCGCGTCGGCGTGAGCTGCCCGGCAATGTGTGCGAGTCGTGGGCACCCAACTCCAAGGAGGCGAGCGCAATGCAAGTCGAATCGATCAAGCTGAATCGGGAAAAGGCGCGCGAGCTCTACCAGCAGTACCGCGCGCACAAGGGCGTGCAGACCGAGCAGGATGCGGAAATCGAGCAGACGTACAAGCTGATCGCCGAAGGCCATACGGTCCTGCAGGCCGTGGCGAGCATCAAGGCCGCGGGGCTGAACGAGCAGCGCCTGCCGCGGCTTGCCATCGCGCGGGCTGACGCGGCGAAGGTGTGGTGGCGCACGCAATGGCGCGGCGGCCGGTTCTCGATCGATTCGTGGCCGCGCGGCAACCAGGCACGCTCGCGCCGGGTGATCGTGCGCGATTGGGATGTCATCGAAAACAGCCCCAGCGGCGAGGCGATGGTGCTGATCGTGCCGGTGTACCTGCGCCCGCGCCAGGCGCTCGAGAAGTACCACATTCTTTTCGAAGCGGAATGGCGCCCGCTGCCGCCGGTCGATCCGTACCTGCTGCGGCACGTGAGCGGCGATCTGTGGCTCGTCGTCGCCGCCTGGGAGCTCACCGACGTGGAACGCGCCGCGATGGCGCATCGCGTGAACGGATGAACGTGCTGCGCAAAGGCCTGCCGCCGCTGCCCGATCGCATCAAGGCCCTGCCGATCGATTCGCGCGGCTACCCGATTCCATGGTTCGTGGCCGAAATCGAGCCTGGCGTGCGCGACTTCCGATTCGCCGACCGACACAAGCGCGTGATCGCGGCGCGCGATCGGCGCTGCTGGGTGTGCAGCGACAAGCTGGGTCGGTATCTCGCCTTCGTGATCGGTCCCATGTGCGCCATCAACCGCAACACCTCCGAGCCCGCCTGTCACCGCGAGTGTGCCGAGTTTGCCGTGCGCGCCTGCCCCTTCATGCTCCTGCCGCAGGCTCAGTACCGCAAGGCCAACGCACCGGACAGCATGCAGAAGCCGATTGGATTTCTGGACGGCAACCCCGGCTGCATGTGCATCTGGATCACCACGGATTTCAAGCCCTATCGCGCAGGCCCGAACCGCGACGATTGGCTCATTCTGATCGGCAACCCGATCGAATGCCTTTGGTATGCCGGGGGCGAGCTCGCCACGCGCAAAGCCGTGCTCGAATCGATCGAGCGGCGGCTGCCCCTGCTGCGCGAGGTTGCCGAGCAGCATGACGGCCCAGAGGGAGTCGCTCTGCTCGAGCAGCTGCGAGATCGCGCGCTCGCGCTGGTGCCTGCATGAGGATGATCTGCGGGCTCGATGTGATCGCGCGCTCGCCGGCCAAGCCGGCGGTCGAGGTTACCTGCCCGCTTCACCACCACCAACCCCGAAGGAGAACGCCATGGAAGGAAGCACCCCCGTTGCCGGCACACCCCGCAAGCGCCAGGCGCGCGCACGCAAGGATTCCGACGGGCAGGAAGCGGTCATCAAGATCAAGGTCATCCGCGAGCGCATGGACGAGCTCGTGCGCCTGCACGAGGCGGTCGTCGAGGCGCGCACTGACTTCGGCGAGGCGGTGAAAAAGGCCGCCGAGGACAGCGGGCTCAACACGCGCGCGGTGCGCGCTTTCGTGAAGGCGAATGCCGACGAGGAGGATTACACCAAGCACCGGCAGCACGCCGAGCAACTGTCGCTGCTCTTCGACGAGGCCGGGCCGATCCGCACCTAGCGCCTATGGAAGACCCGGACGTCAACCTGCCGACACCGCTCGTGCCGGCCGAGATTGATCTGCGCGATTTCGAGTTCATGCCGCTTTACGTGCGGCGGCTTCGCGACTCGCGCTTCGTTGCGATCAAGACCCCGGAGGAGGCGCTCGCGGGGATCCTGCTGTGGTCGTCGTCTTGGCACCAGATCCCGGCGAGCAGCTTGCCCGACGACGATATCGAGCTCTCGACGCTCGCCGGCTACGGCGGGGTGCGGGGGCTCGAGCTCTTCCGGCGCGTGAAGGACGGCGCGCTGCACAACTTCATCAAGTGCTCCGACGGACGGCTCTATCACCCGGTGGTGGCCGCCGCCGCCATGGATGCGTGGCGCGGAAAGATCCAGCAAGCGCATCGAAAAGACCGCGATCGGTGGCGAAAAGTACATCGAAATGCCTGGTTCCCCGATGTCGACACC